>SKNK01000032.1 GCA_007120565.1 Nitriliruptoraceae bacterium
GCTGTTCGCGCTGTTCGCGTTCAGCCGACCCCGAGCAGCGCGGGCAGTTCGCGGATGTCGGCGATGCGGTGGGTCGGTGGCGTGAGGTCGCCGTCGGGTTCGGGGACCTCTGGACCCGCGAGCCAGACCGTGGACATGCCGAGTTGGGCCGCGCCCCCGATGTCGGCGGCCAGGTTGTCCCCGACCATCGTGACCCGTTCCCGGGGCGGATCACCGAGCCCCTGCAGAGCGGCCTCGAAGATGGCGGGGTGCGGCTTGGCGAACCCCACCTCGTCGGAGATCACTGCCACCTCGGTGTAGTTGGCAAGGGGGGACCCGGCGAGGCGCGGGCGTTGCACGTCGGCCAGGCCGTTGGTGATGTAGGCGATCGGGTGGCGTGCCGCGACCGCGGCGACGACCTCCTCCGCGCCGTCGAGCAGTTGACTTCCTGCCGCGAGGTGGTCGAGGTAGCGCTCGGAGAGGGCCGGGATGTCGACGTCAACGACGCCCTGTTCGGCCAGGACCTCCTCCCAGCGCTCGAGGCGCAGCCGCGCGGCGGTGGTCTCACCACGTTCCAACGCCTGCCAGTGCCGAGCGTTGATCCGCGCGTAGGCGGAGAACAGTTCGTCACGGGGCTGCAGACCTGCGTCGCGCAGGGTCTGCGCGACCGCGTCCTCCGCGGCAGCGTCGTAGTCGAACAACGTGCCATCGAGGTCGAACAGCACCCAGCGCTCTACGTCCACGGACCCTCCTCGGCTGCGGTCGTCAGGGCGGTGGCCGGTCCCCACCCTCGCGGTCGTGAGGCTACGGTCTGAGGCGACCGCGATGAGAACCCGACCGGGAGGCTCCTCGGTGGCACGTGTCGGAATGCCCCGCAAGTTCGTGTTCGTGTGCTTGAACGAGCGTCCTGAGGAACACCCCCGCCCCTCCTGCACCCGTCGAGGGAGCGGCAGCCTGTTCGAGGCGCTCCGCGAGGAGACGGGACGCCAAGGGTTGGTCGACATCAAGGTCGTCGCGTCGGGGTGCCTCGAACCGTGCATGGTGGGCCCCTCGCTGTACGTCGCACCCGACGACATCTGGTACGGCGGGGTGACCATCCAGGACGTCCCCCAGATCGTCGAACAACACCTGGCCAACGACGTACCGGTCGAGTTCCTGCGGATCGGCCGCGAGGAGTTCGAACTGTCGCCGTTGGCTGGCCGCAGCGATCTCCCTCCGGGGGAGATCCCGCCGGCGTAGCCGGCCCCCGGCGCCCCCGGCAGCGTTGGCGGTCCACACCCACTCCCGGCGGCGTTGGCGACCCACGCCCGCTCCCGGCGATGTTGGCGGTCCACCCCCGTTCCCGGCGATGTTGGCGGTCCACCCCCGTTCCCGGCAGTGTTGACGACCCACGCCCCCTGTCCCAACGTCCCTGACGGGCCACGACCGGGGCTCATCGACCGGGGCTGTGGCTAGCCCGCACCGGACGGGCCACGTAAGATGTGCGGTCAGCGCGCATCCTGGGGATGCGACCTACGTCACCGCCGTCGTTCCGGGAGGTTGTCCATCGTGGTAGCGCCCGCGACCGATCGCGATCTGTTGCTGCATGGCTACGACGCGATCGAGTTCTGGGTCGGCAACGCCAAGCAGGCGGCGCACTACTACCGGACCGGGTTCGGCTTCCGTCTCATCGGCTACGCCGGCCCGGAGACCGGCGTCCGCGACCGGGCCTCGTACGTGCTCGAACAGGGCCAGATCCGCTTCGTGCTGACCAGCGGACTCACGCCTGACCATGAGATCGTCCGCCACCATGCTCTCCGCGGCGACGCCGTGCGCAACGTCGCGTTCCAGGTCTCCGATGCGGAGCGGGCCTACGCCCTGGCCCTCGATCGCGGCGCTGCCCCCTGGGAAGCGCCAACGCTCCACGAGGACGAACACGGCCAGGTCCGGATCGCCTCGATCGCCGCGTTCGGGGACACGATCCACTCCTTCGTCGAGCGCGACGCCTACGCCGGCCCCTACCGGCCAGGGTTCGTGTCGGTCGCCGACGACCCCATCAGCGACCCTGCGGGGCTGCAGGCGATCGATCACGTGGTCGCCAACGTCGAGGAGGGGCGGATGGAGGAGTGGGCGGCGTTCTACGAGCGGATCCTCGCCTTCGAACCCCTCCGCCACTTCGACGACGAGGACATCTCCACCGAGTACACCGCCCTGATGTCGAAGGTGCTCAGCGACGGCGCCGGCCGCATCAAGATCCCGATCAACGAGCCGGCGCAGGGGCGCAAGCGGTCGCAGATCGCCGAGTACCTCGACGCCAACAGCGGTCCCGGGATCCAGCACCTGGCGCTCGCAACCGACGACATCGTCGCCACGGTCTCGCGCCTGCGTTCCCGCGGGATCAGCTTCCTCGAGGTCCCGGCCGAGTACTACGACGACGCCGAGGAGCGGGTCGGCCACGTGCACGAGTCCTGGGCGGATCTCGCCGAACTCGGCATCCTGGTCGACCGAGACGAAGAGGGCTACCTGCTGCAGATCTTCACCGAACCGGTCCAGGATCGCCCGACCGTGTTCTACGAGATCATCCAACGCCGCGGCGCGACCGGGTTCGGTGTCGGCAACTTCCGCGCCCTGTTCGAGGCCATCGAGCGCGCTCAGGCACGTCGAGGCAACCTGTAGCCACTAGCCTCCCCGCTGGCGGAGGTGCAGCGTGACACGGGTGTCTTGGGACGAGTACTTCCTGGAACTGGCGCGGACGACGTCCACACGAGCGACCTGTTCCCGCCGCAAGCACGGCGCGGTGATCGTCCATCAGCGACGCATCGTGGCGACCGGCTACAACGGCGGTCCGTCGGGCTACCCCCACTGCGAGGACGGTGGCTGTCCGCGCGCGCTATCCGAAGCCAAGCAGGGCTACGACTACGAGCACTGCATCGCGATCCACGCTGAGGCCAACGCGCTGCTCTTCTCCTCCCCCGAGGAACGCGAGGGATCCTCGCTGTACTGCACGGGGGCACCCTGCTTCGGCTGCGCCAAGCTGATCGCCAACTCGGGTGTCTCCGAGGTGGTCGCCGCCGGCAACCGTTACGAAGGATGGGAGCAGGTCCGCGAGTTCCTGCTGCGAGCTGGCGTGCGGGTCCGGGTCCTCGATGGCCTCGACGGTATGCCGGCACTCGACCTGGGCGGGGCCGCGCCCTGACCGAGCGAGGCTGAGCGGGGCGCCCCCTGACCTGGGCTAGGCCATCGAGGTGAGCCGGGCCGGGCCTCGACCTGAGGCGGGCTGGGCCAGCCCATCGTTCGGGCCCACAACGAAGCGTCCCCCCGGTGGGAGAACCGGGGGGACGTCGAGCGCTCGGGGCCGGATCTGTTCGGATGCCTCTTGGGAGGGAGGGCATCCAGGCGGTGGGAGAGCCGCCTTGTGGAGCGGGAGAGATGATCCGGGCGGGTCCCGAGCGAGCGCGAGACCACTATGGGAGAGGGAGCGTGGTCTCGCGCTGATCTTCGGTTGTCAGGTCCCTCGCAGGTGCCGGGTGGGAGGGCCCGGGATCTGCGTTCTGGGACGTCTGGCCGGTTGGAGTGTTTGCTCTTGCGAGCGGTCCGGTTGGCCTGACAGGTGCTACGATACCATGCCACATCGAGCGGTCCAACCCCACAACACCGACTTATTGGACTGGTATTGGAAGAGCCAATCCGCGAAAGTGGTCCGCATCTGGCCACGCTGCTGGGGACGGCGACCCAAGGTGACGGCCCGCTCTACCGCTGTCTCTCCGACGCGCTCAAGCGCGCGATCGACCGCGGCGAGATCCCCCTGGGCACGGTGCTGCCTCCAGAGCGCACCCTGGCGCGCTCGCTGTCGGTGAGCCGTGCGACCGTGGTCTCCGCCTACGACCGCCTGAAGTCCGAGGGCTGGTTGCAGAGCCGTCAGGGCTCTGGCACGTGGGTCCGGCGCCCGGACGGCGAGGACCGGACGGGCGAGATCGACGCCGTCGCGACCGGCCGGCTGTTCCTCTCCGAGGACGGACACGACCAGCGCAGCGGCCCCGGCGAGCCGGCGCTGCCCGACGAGCAGATGATCGACCTGTCGGTCGCCGCTCTCGCGGGCTCCCCCACGGTCAACGCCACCCTGGCGTCGCTGACCATCGAGGAGGTCAGCCGGCTGACCGAACACCACGGCTACGTGCCGCACGGCCTGCGTCAGCTGCGCGAGGTGATCGCGCAGCGGCTCGCTCCGAGCCTGCCGACCCCGATCGACCAGATCCTGATCACCACCGGCGCACATCAGGCCATCTCGTTGGTCGCGCGGCAAGCCCTCTCCCCCGGCGACACGGTGCTGGTGGAGAGCCCGACCTTCCCCGGGGCGCTGGACATCTTCCGTCGGTTCGCTGCGCGGATGGTGCCGCTGCCCGTCGATCACGACGGGGCACGGACCGATGTCCTCGAGGACCTGATCACCCGCACCCAGCCGACGCTGATCTACCTCTCCCCGCACTTCCACAACCCGACCGGGTCGGTGATGCCGGAGGAGCGGCGACGCGAGGTAGCGCGGATCGCGCAGCAGACCGGCATCGTCGTCATCGAGGACCTCGCGCAGGCCGACCTCGCCCTCGATGACCAGGTGCTACCTCCCCCCATCGCCAGCTTCGCGCCCGAAGCACCGATCCACACGATCGGGTCCACCGCCAAGCTGTTCTGGGCCGGCTTGCGCATCGGCTGGCTGCGCTCACCGGAGAGCTGGTCCGCTCGGATGCTGGCGACCAAGACGGTCGCGGACCTGGGATCGCCCCTGGTGTCGCAGTACCTCGCGGTGCGCTTGCTCGAACAGTCGGACACGGTCCAGCGCGAGCGGCGGGAACAGCTCATCCCGCAGCGCGACCTGGTGTGCCGACTCCTCGACACGCACCTGCCGGACTGGAGCTACCTCAAACCCCGTGGGGGACTCTCCCTGTGGGTCACGATCCCTGAGGGCAACGCCGACGAGTTCGCTGAAGTGGCGGCCCGCTACGGGGTCGCGGTCGTCCCGGGCCCGTCACTGTCGGTCGACGATGGCAACCGACGTTCCCTGAGGATCGTCTACACACGTCCCTCCCCGGTCCTGGAGGAAGGCGTCCGGCGGCTGGCGGTCGCCTGGGACAACTACGCACCGACCACCAACCGCTCGGCTGCCCGTCTGCTCGTCTGAGGAGCTCTCCGGCGTTCCCAGCGGCGCTGTGCGCGGGAAGTAGGCTGCCCGTCACCCCGCGAGCCGACCGTCCAGGAGCGCCGAGCGTGACCGTCCAGACCCGGATCGAGGACGACGTCCTCATCATCAGCCTCGACGACGGCGAGAAGAACGCCCTCGTCCCTGAGTCCTTCCAGGCCATCGTCAACGCGCTCGACGAGCCGACGGAGACCTCCGCGGTCGTGCTGACAGGCCGCCCTGGGATCTTCACCGCGGGGTTGAACGTCAAGTGGATGGCCGCGAACGGCCGCGACGGTGTACGCCAACTCCTCGTCGAGTTCGGTGGCAGCGCGATGCGACTGTGGACCGACCCTCGCCCGACGGTATGCGCCGCGACCGGCCACGCCATCGCGGCAGGCACGATGTTCGCGATGGCGTGCGACCACGCGGTCGCCGCCGACGACGGCTACTGGGGTCTCACCGAGACCCAGATCGACTTCGAGATGCCCGTGTTCGGCATCGCTCTTGCGCGGGCGAACGTCCGCGCCGACCGGCTGGAGGATGCCATCCTTCCCGGAGCGCGGCTGACCGCCGCGGAGGCGGTCGAAGCCGGGTTCGCCGATGAGTTGGCCACCGCGGACGAGGTCCTCGATCGAGCGATGGCTCACGCGAGGAAGCTCTCAGAGCTGCCGGCACGGGCCTACGGGGGCACCAAGCAACGGCTACGCCGCGCGGCCGCTGACGAGGTCCTGGCCGGCCTCGAGGACGACATCGCGGCGCTCACGGCCCACCTCCCCGACTGACCCGGACCGCCGACGACCGGACAGACGGTCCGGCCACGTGAGGCGTATGCTCGGGCTGCCTCGACGTCAGGGAAGGTGCGCTCATGAACCCCCTCGTGTCCCGACTGCTGGTCGGTTCCGCTACCACGGCCGCCGCCGTGGTCGCCAAGCGTGCGGTCGAGTTCGGGTGGGAGCGCGCGACCGGCGACACGCCCCCGACCGCAGACCGTGTCGAGGACGACCAAGGTCTGCGCGACCTGCTCATCTGGGCCGCGGTACTGACCGCTTCGGTGACCCTCGCCCGCAAGCTCGCCAAGAGCGGCGTCGAGCGTTTCGCCGACGACTGACGCCCGACCCCGCCGGCGTCTCGGTGGTGCTCCGAGCTAGAGCGGCAGTACCCCGCGCTGCCAGGTCAGGCGCACCTCCATGGTCCCGTCCTCCCCGGGGTCCGGATGCTCCAGCGCGAGCCGTTCCAGGCCCGCGGCCCGGTACGCGGCGAGCTCGCTCGGCGCCTGTGGCCACGGTGGTCCCACCGTACGACGTGCTACCTCGGCGTCGACCGCCATGAGGGTGACCGCGACCACGATCCCACCGGGACGGACCAGCGAGCCGATCGCGTGCATGGCGGCGTCACGGACCACACCGGGGAGCGAGATCACCGTGCGAACGTCGACCACCAGGTCGGCGGTGCCAAGCAGGTCGTCGGGCAGCGACAGCAGATCCAGGACCCGCCAGTCGACCTCGACGTCACGGAACCGGTCAGCGGCCCACCCGATCGCGGTCTCCGCGACGTCGAACGCGGTCACTTCGAAGCCGCGACGGGCGAGCTCAGCGGCATCGTCCCCCAGTCCACAGCCGACGACGACCGCGCGGCGGCCAGGTGGTTCCGCCACCGGCGCGTCCAGCCAGTCGGTCAGGTACGGGTGCGGTGCCAGCAGCGCCCACGGCACCCGCTCAGCCCGGCCTTTCGCGGCTAGGTAGACGGGGTCGAACCAGCCGACCGGGTCACCGGCCTCCAGGTGCTCGTCGACCAGTGGACGCGGGTCGACGGGCCGAC
>SKNK01000390.1 GCA_007120565.1 Nitriliruptoraceae bacterium
GAACAACATGCCGGCGAGGCCAACCGTCCTTCGCACCACGACCTCCCCACGCCGGCTCGTCGCCGCACCGCGAAGGAGGAACGATAGCAGCGGAGTCGTTCCGTCAGCCGACGGAACGACCCGTTGTCGCCAAACGCTGGTCCGGGCGCTCCGGGCGACCGAAGAAGTAGCCCTGCGCGAGGTCCGCGCCCAGATCCCGGGCGACCGAAGCCTGTTCGCCGGTCTCGACCCCCTCCGCCAGGACGACGCCGCCGTAGCCGTGGGTCATGTCGATCAGCGCGCCGACGACCGCAACCGCGACCGGATCTGGAAGGGCCTGGACGAGCGCCTGGTCGACCTTGACCACATCTGGCGCCACCCGCGCGACGAGGTTGAGGTTGGCGAACCCGGCACCGACGTCGTCGAGCGCCACGCGGCTGCCCTGTTCGCGGTAGTAGGCGACGATGTCCAGCAGATGCCCGACGTCGCTGACCTCGTGGGTCTCCACCACCTCGAAGACGAGGTTGCCAACGTCGACACCATGGGTGCGGGCGGCCGCCGCCGTTGTCGCCAGGCACACCTCCGGCCGGTAGATGCTGGTCGGAACGAAGTTGATGAACAGATCGCGATCCCCCAGCCAGGGAGCGGCGTCGCGGATCGCCGCCTCACGGCCGATGCGATCGAGGAGGTTGGTCAAGCCGGCCTCTTCTGCAGCACCGAACAGGGCCGGAGCCGATCGCTCGGACCCATCGTCCTCGGTCGCCCGAAGGAGCGCTTCGAAGGCAACGGTCCGCTCGGAGCCGAGGTCGATGATCGGCTGGTAACGGGAGTAGAAGCGCCGCTCGTCCGAGGCGAAGTCCACCAGTTCACGGTGGCGCACCTGGCCGACGAGCATGGCGAGGCTCCGTGCGCCGAGACCGAGTTCGAGTTGGTCTCCGCCACCGTCCTCTGGGACGAACAGCGCACGCATCTCCTCGAGTTCCGGCGACGACAGCCGCTCCGCCATGGCGATGACCACGTCATCGAGGCGGTCACCGACGATGGCGCAGACCCGTCCGCTGACGCGCGCTTGTGCGCCTGCGCGGGAGGCGACCAAGCCGGCTTCCCGGAGGGTGTGTCCCACTTCGGAGTAGATCAGCAGCTGTTCACTGGTCCGGATCTTCTGGGGCGAACCGCACGGCGTACCCCCGCCACAAGAACCCACCTGCGCACCTTCTGTCGTCAGCCGAGACAGCCCCCGCCAGAGGAGCCGTCCCTCACGTATCGGCCAGTCAGGGCGCAGCCGTAGCGACCGTGCGGTGGAGGATGCGCCGGCGACCGCCGCCAGCAGGCGGTTCGCGAACCCGGAGGCCGGTCAGTGGCCGTGGAAGGGCAACCCCGCTGCCGACTGGAAGGCCTCACCCATCGCCTCGTACAGGGTGGGGTGGGCGTGGGTGATCGCCGCGAGCTCGGCGGGGACAGCCTCCCAGGAGGTGGCCAGCGTCGCCTCAGCGATGAGGTCGGTGGCGTGAGGCCCGACGATGTGCACACCCACGACCGGGCCACCATCGCCGACGGCGCCGACCGGTGCCTCCCCACCCAGCGAGATCACCTTCACGAACCCGTCGGATCCCGCGATGATCCCCTTGGCGTTCGCCTTCATCGACGCGGTCGAGACCACGACGTCGTCGCCATGCTGCTCACGAGCCTCCGCTTCGGTGAGGCCGACCGACGCCACCTCGGGATGGCAGTAGGTCACGCGGGGGGTCTGGACGTGATCGACCGGCGAGACGTGGTCGACACCGGCGATGCGATCAGCGACGACCTGTCCCTCGGCGAACGCGGCGTGAGCCAGGGCCAGGGTCGGACGGACGTCGCCAACGGCCCAGAGCCCGTCGACCTCGGTCGCGCCGAAGTCATCGGTGATGACGAACCCCCGGTCGTCGAGCACGCCGAGTTCCTGCGCACCGATGTCGGCGGTGTTCGGCCCGCGGCCGACCGCGACGAGCACCAGGTCCGCTTCGAGGACCCGGGCGTCGCCATCCACCTCGACATCCACGGTGGCGGTGCCGCCATCGACCGTGACCCCCTGGACGCGAGCGGAGGTCAGGACGTCGATACCGCGCCGGCGGTAGGACTTGGCGAGGGCCTTGGACGCATCGGCGTCCTCCAACGGCAACACCCGGTCGAGCGCCTCGACGACGGTGACCTCGGTGCCCATCGGCCGCCACATCGACGCGAACTCCATGCCGATCGCGCCAGCACCGATCACGACCGCACGCTCGGGTGCCGTCGTGAACCACAGGGCCTGGTCCGAGGTCTGGACCACCTCGCCGTCGACCTCGAGGCCGGGCAGGCTCTTGGGACTGGATCCCGTAGCGACCACCACGTTCTTACCGGCGACCGTGGTCGTCTGGCCGTCAGCGTCGGTGACCTCGACGGCCAACCCGTCGTCGCCCTTGACGACACGCCCGCGACCACGGTGGACCGTCGCGCGGGTGTTGGCGAGGTGGTCGAGGCCCTTGTGCAGGCCGTTGATGACGCCCTCGCGGAAGGCGGACAGCCCGTCACCGTCCAGCCCGTCGAAGGACAGCTTGAGACCCATCACCTCGGAGCGCTCGACCTCCTCGAGCACCTCGGCGACGTGGAGGATCGCTTTCGACGGGATGCAGCCACGGTGGAGGCAGGTGCCGCCGACCTTGTCCTCTTCGACCAGGGCGACGTCCAGTCCACGGGCAGCGGCTCGGAACGCGACGGCGTAGCCGCCGGGGCCGCCACCGAGCACCACGATGTCGTGCATGGGATCCTCCTCGGGTCGAGAGCCGTTGCCGACGTGAACGCTCAGGCGTGGAGCAGGATGCGGGACGGTTCCTCGCACAGCTCGGCGACGTAGGTGACGAACCTGCCGGCTTCGCCGCCGTCGCAGGCCCGGTGGTCGAAGGCCAAGCGGAAGCGGGCGATACGCCGAACGACCACCTCGCCGTCGACGACCCACGGCCGTTCCCGCATGGCACCAACACCGAGGATGCCGACCTCAGGGTGGTTCAGGATCGGCTCGCCGTCATCGTTGCCGAAGGCGCCGTAGTTGTTGACCGTGAAGGTGCCACCCGTCAACTCTCCCGGCCCGATCGATCCGTCACGGGCCTTCCCGGCAAGCTCGGCGAGCTCGGCAGCCAACTCCACCAGGCTCTTGGCGTGCGCGTCCTTGATGTTGGGGACCACCAGCCCACGTTCGGTGTCGGCAGCGAAGCCGAGGTGGATCGGCTCCAACAGGTGGATCTCGCCAGGGGCGCCACCTTCACGCCCGACGATGCGGGAGTTCAGGGTCGGGAAGCGGCGAAGGCCGAGGACCGCCGCGCGCATCACGATCGCGAACGGCGAGATCTTGACGTCGTAGCCCTGCCCTTGCGCCTCGGTGGTCAGCTGGCGAGCCAACGACCACAGGTTGGTCACGTCGGCCTCGCGGGTGCAGGACGCCGCGGGGATCTCCCGTCGCGACAGCTCCATCTTCTCGACGATGCGCTTGCGGATGCCCTTGATCTGTTCGACCTCGCCTGGCTGCCGCCCCCGGAAGCCCAACCCGACCTCGCTGGGCCGGACCGGTGCCGGTTCGGAAGCCGCCGGCTGCGGTGCTGGCTGGCGAGCCGAGGTGGCAGGAGTGGACGTTGGAGCCGCGTCGGTGCTCGGCGCGTCGGCGCCGGACGCAGCAGCCTGGACGTCGTCGCGGGTGATGATGCCGTCCGGCCCCGAACCGGGGGCGATCGCCGACAACTCGACGCCGAGGTCCTTGGCCAACTTGCGCACCGGTGGCTTGGCCAGCACCTCGACGGGGCCCGCGGCTGCGGCTGGCGCCTCGTCGGCACCGGCACCGTTGCCACCGCGGCGGCGACGGCGCCGACCGCCACCAGCCTTGCCCTGCCCGTACCCGACCAGCGGTTGAGGTTCCTCCTCGGCATCCCAACTGCTGGTGGCCGCGACCTCGGCCGCATCGTCGCCCGGTTCGGGCAGCAGCTCCGCTTCCGCGCCGTCAGCCGGCGCGACCTCGCCGGGACCGGCATCATCGACGTCGTCGGCAACCTCGCCACCTTCGACATCGACGTCGATGCGCACGAAGACGCTGCCGACCTCCAGGGTCTCGCCGACCTCACCGACCAGTTCAACGACCTTGCCGGCGAAGGGCGACGGCACCGCAACGACGGCCTTGGCCGTCTCGATGTCAGCGACCGTCTGGTTGAGCTCGATCACGTCGCCGACGGCAACGTGCCACTCGATGATGTCTCCCTCCTCGAGGCCCTCCCCGAGGTCTGGAAGCTTGAACTCCTTGATGTCTGCCATCTCGCCTGCCCTCCCGCGTGAAGTCCTGATAGCCGCGCCGTGTCAGCGCCCGGCTCAGTAGCTGAGCGACCGCTCGATCGCGTCGAGGATGCGGTCGACGTCGGGGAGCCAGAACTCCTCGAGCTTGGCCGGCGGGTAGGGGGTATCGAAACCCGTCACCCGGAGGACGGGGGCTTCGAGGTGGTAGAACGCACGCTCCTGGAGGCGGGTCGCCACCTCGGCGCCCATCCCTAAGGTCATCGCCGCCTCGTGGATCACGATGGCGCGACCGGTGCGCTTGAGGCACTCGATCATCGTCGGGGTGTCCAGCGGCGAGAGCGATCGAAGATCGAGCACCTCGACGGAGATGCCCTCGTCCTCAGCCGCCTCGGCGGTCTCCATGGCCGTACGCACCATGGGCCCGTAGGCGATCAAGGTGACGTCGGTGCCTTCCCGCCGGACGACCGCCTTGTGGGCGGGCTCGGTCTCGATCGGCAGGTCCGCGTCGCTCTTCATCCAGTAGCGGCGCTTCGGCTCGAGGAAGATGACCGGGTCATCGGAGCGGATCGCCTCTCGCATCATCGAGTAGCCATCCTCGGGCGTCCCAGGGGTCATGACCTTCAACCCCGCGGTGTGCGCCCAGTACGCCTCCGGAGATTCCGAGTGGTGTTCCACCGCACCGATACCGCCGCCGTAGGGGATGCGGACGGTCACCGGCAGCTTCACCGTGCCTCGGGACCGGTTGGGCATCTTGGCGAGGTGGCTGACGATCTGCTCGAACGCCGGGTAGCTGAACCCGTCGAACTGCATCTCGGCGATCGGACGCCAGCCGTACATCGCCAGCCCGATCGCGGTTCCCATGATGCCCGACTCCGCCAGCGGGGTGTCGAAGCAACGCTTGTCGCCGAACTTGGCCTGAAGGCCGTCCGTGACGCGGAACACGCCGCCGAGTTGCCCGACGTCCTCACCGAACATCAGGACCTTGGGGTCCGCCTCCATGGCATCCATGAGCGCGGCGTTGATCGCCTGTCCCATCGTGGTCGCCATCAGGCATCACCCCCTTCGAGTTCAGCGGCAAGCAACTCGCGTTGCCCCTCGAAGTAGCCCGTCGGATCGACGTAGACGTGGTCGAACAGCTCCATCGGATCGCCATGCGGGGCGTCGTAGATGCCGGCGCGCACCGTGGTCGCGGTGTCCTTGGCCTGTTGCTCGATCTCGTTCTCGAGTGCGTCGTCGTACAGGTCCCGCTGCGTCAGGAAGTTGCGCATCCGCGCGATCGGGTCGGTCTTGGCCGCCTCGTCGAGCTCCTCCTGGGTGCGGTACCGCGTCGGGTCGTCGGAGGTGGTGTGCGCCTCCATGCGGTAGGTCAACGCTTCGATGAACGCGGGTCCCTCGCCGCTGCGCGCACGCTCGACGGCCCTGCGGGTCACCGCGTAGGTCGCCAGGACGTCGTTGCCATCACAGCGGTACCCGGGGATGCCGTACCCGATCGCCTTGTGGGCGAGGGTCGGGGCCGCGGTCTGCCGGTCGAGAGGTACCGAGATCGCGTACTGGTTGTTCTGGACGAAGAAGACGACGGGCGACTTGAACACGCCGGCGAAGGTCATGGCCTCGTGCGGATCGCCCTCCGAGGTCCCTCCGTCGCCGAAGTAGACCATCGAGACCAAGGGATTGTCGTCGAAACGTGCCCCCATGGCGAACCCGGTGGCATGCAACGCCTGCGTGCCGATCGGGATCGCCATCAACGCGAAGTTGTGCTCGTAGGGGTTGTGGTCCGACAACCATGTACCTCGGTACAGCTGGAGGAGTCCCACCGCGTCGACATTCCGGACCAGCGCGGCACCGAGCTCGCGGTACGAGGGGAAGATCCAGTCCTCGGTCTTGAGCGCGTAGGCGGAGGCAACCTGAGCCGCCTCTTGACCCATACACGACGCGTAGACGCCGAGCTGGCCCTGCCGCTGCAGGTTGATCGCCTCGCGGTCGACCTTCCGGGTGACGACCATCAGCCGGTACAGCTCGCGCAGCTGGGCCTCATCGAGGTCGAGCGGGTGCTCGGGATCCTCGTGGTAGGTGCCGTCGGGGTCGAGAAGATGGACCGGCTCGTTCGGAGGCAGCAGTGCGATGGCCTCGGACACGTTGGAGTTCACGTCGGGCTCCCTATCGGGGGTCCGTCCGGGGTGACCGTTCGGACCCGTGCTCGGGGGTGGTCGGCTCTGGTCCCTGGCCCGGCATCGCAGCGGGTTTCCTCCGCGACAAGGGGCCTCCCAAGAGCCTCGCATCCTCGGCGTCCCTGTCTGCGGGATCGCCGCGATCCAGGGTCGCCACCGGACCACCCGGTGGTTCGGTGGGCGTGACCTTAGTCATCGACGAGGCATCGCGGAGGGCGGCGTCCGATGACCGCGCTCCCCCTGGCAAGCCGGGGCATCTCGCGTCAAGGGGGCCGCCGGGTCCGAGACATCGGGACCTCCGGCCGGAAACGAAGGGCGAGAGGTCCCCTCCACCGAGCCTCCGTCCCGGTTAGCATCCACGGCAACGACCCGCCTTCGAGGAGGCACTCATGCGTATCGTGGCCGGATTCCTACGTTCACCAGAGGGTCGAGCAGCCCTCCAGCGCGCTATCGAGGAGACCCGTCTCCGCGACGGCGA
>SKNK01000269.1 GCA_007120565.1 Nitriliruptoraceae bacterium
CCCGTGGGATCTGACCCGTACGCCGGGTGGAAGCAGCGGCGGTGACGCCGCCCTCGTGGCAGCCGCAGGGATCCCGCTGAGCCTCGGCGCGGACTTCGGAGGCAGTCTCCGTATCCCGGCCGCCTGGTGCGGGGTGAGCACGCTGGTGCCAACGATCCCGCGTCTCCCCATCGATCGACCGCCCATCCGCACCGGCGCAAGTCTGGGCCTCGCGCAGGCGGGGCCCTTCGCCCGTACCACCGCCGACGTCGGGCTGGCGCTGCGCGTGATGATCGATGCGCTCGTGGACCGGCCGTCGGGCTCGATCCCGCCGGTGCCATGGCGAGAGCCACCCGAGTCCGGGGTCACCGGGCTCCGTGTCGCGCTACTGCCCGAGATCGACGGCTTCGCGCCGTCGCCAGCCGTCGGGCGAGCGCTCGAGGAGGCGGCTGCTTCCCTGCGCTCAGCGGGGGCGGTCGTTGAGGCCTGGGACGCGGTGCCCGATCTCGGCGAGGCGATCGCGATCGGTATGCGGCTGTGGACCGCGGACGGCGGCAGCTGGCTGCGACAGATGCTCGAGGACGAGAAGCCACATCCGCTGATCAAGCAGGACGTGCAAGGGGCCTCCCTGCCCAACTCCGGGGTCCGGCTGCTCACCGCGGTGCTGAGCGCGACGGGACAGCAGCGCGCCGCGAACGTCCTGCGCCACGTCCGGAAGGCATCCGCCCGCGAGCTGTCGGACATCCTTGGCGACCAACTCACCACCGCGAACACCTTCGTCACGGCCCTGAACGCCGGCGGCTACGACCTGGTGCTCTGCCCGGCGACGCCGTTGCCGGCGGTCCCGCACGGCCTGGGCAAACATCTCCCCGACGCGGCCAGCCCATCGATCCTGTTCACCATCCTCGGTCTGCCTGCAGGGGTCGTCCCGGTGACCTGCGTCAGGCCAAGCGAGGAGAGCGACCGTCCGGACAGCAAGGACAAGGCGATACAGGCCGCACGCACGGCTGAGCAGGGCAGCGCCGGCTTGCCGGTCGGGGTGCAGCTCGCTGGTCGCCACTGGCGGGAGGACCTGGTCCTGGCGGCGATGCAGGCGGTCGAGACCGAGGCCTCGAGACACCCCGGCTACCCCAGCTTGCCGCCGCTATGACCACGCCCTGCCCGCTCGCCGAACGCGCGCCTCGGGCTGCCTGACCGGCGCTGACACCTCACCTGAACGAAGGAGCGACCATGACCAACACGACGACAGCGATCCCACGTTGGCGGCTCATCACCTTCTGGTTGTTGATGGTGCTGCTGCTGTTCCTCCACCTCGGGGAACGCCCTGAGCAGCTCAGCTTCGTCGCGACGGCCTTCGGTGGCTTCCCCGAGGGCTCCGGTGCGACCCACGAGATCCACTGGTTCGCCCAGGGCGTCTTCGCCTGGGTCATCCTCGCCGCGGTTGTCGCGCAGGTGCGCCGCCCGGCGATGCGGGTCGGCGCCGCCTGGGTCTACGGAGCCGGGACGGTGTTGACGTTCGCGATGGTGCTGGCCTTCGCCGACCTACCGAACGAGGTGGTCCCGATCGTCATAGCCGCCACCGTGATCGCCACGATCGCCTTCATCGCCCATCCCTCCTCGTGGCGAGCCAAGCTCGCGTCGGTCGCAGCTCCGAGCCCAGGCCTGTTCCTCCTCGTCGCTGTGGCAGCCGTGCCGCTGGTGGTCTACGCGGTCGGACAGCTCAACATCCACACCAGTAGCGGCATGCACGACGAGCACTACGAGTTCGGCCACTGGGTCGTGATGGCCGCCTACGCGCTGCTCGTGCTGGTCCTTGGCGCGACCGCCGCCTGGAGGGTGTCGGGCTGGCGGTTCCCGCTGTGGGTAGCCGGTCTCATGGCCGCAGCGCTGGGGGTGGGGTCGCTCGGCATCACCGCGGTGTCGCAACTCCCCACCGCATGGGCGGTACTCGCCGTCGTGTGGGGAACCGTCTTCATCAGCGTCGGAGAACGCGGGAGGCGGACGCACCTGAGCGATCCTCGAGCTCCCGAGATCCCGACGGTGAGACAGCGCGACAGCGACTCCCCTGCCGGTGAACCGGCAACAGGCCCAGGGTGACGACGACCCGCCCCGGTGGAACCGCACGTTCACCGGGACGGGCGCGGGATGAGGCGACCTCGGGCGCGAAGGTCCCGTCCCCATAGCGGGCGTCACTCGACCTCGAGGATCGCCGTCATGTGCTCGTGACCAGGGATGTCACAGATCACGTCATAGGCGCCGGCCGGCAGATCGATCGGCACACGCACGCCGACCGCAGCGGGCAACTCGACGTCGATGTCGGTGTCGACGACCGTGAACGTGTGACGGAACAGATCGGTGTTGTCGACGTAGAGCGTGTCGCCGGACGCGACCGCGATCGTGTCCGCGAAGTACGAGTCGGCGATGACCGTCGTGACGTCGTCGGCTCGGGCGTCGTCGCCAGTGGACACGAGCATCGCGATGCTCGAGGCCGCCACGGTCAGACACACGATGCCTACCGCCGCCACCGCGAGCCTCCGGGCTCCGGTTGGCGAGGCCTTCCGCCATGCGCCGACGGCAGCGATGACCGCAAGGAGTCTCCCGACGGTGCCGACGACGGCGTGGGTGAAGTCAACCGCCGACTCTGGGTGTCCGAGGTGCGACGCGGCGAACGGTGCGGAACCGATGAGGAGCAGCAGACTGGTGATCCCGAGGATCACGATCCCGACCCGTCGGGCGCGTCGCAGTACGACGAGCCCGACGATCGTCAGCACGATGCCGGCGACGAGGGGTGGGACCAGCGTCGCGATCATGCCGAGGAAGATCGCCTCGACGGCCGCGATGATCCCCGTGAGCCAGGCGAGCAGGCGTAACCACGCCGCGCCCTCGGGCGTGGGATCCAGTTGGGAGGGGAGAGGTTCGGTGTTCGGCAGTGTGGTTGACATCAGGTCGCTCCTGTGAGCGCACGGGACCCGGGAGTCGCCTCACGCGGGCCCCGTGACGTGCGGTCAGTTGTCCAGTCCGAGTGCCTCGCGGACCATCGCGATGTAGGCGTCAACCTCCTCGCCACAGCGGAAGGGCACGACCAGGTGGCCGGCATGAGCGAGCGCCCGTCCGGCCCGCCCGGTGTGGACGGTCGAGTGGTGGTTGTTCATGGGCAGGGCCTCAGCGCCAGCCAGATCCACGCACCGCACGTAGCCGATCGCGAACGAGGGCGGACCTTCCTCCCCGGGGTTCGCGACTGTGTCAGCGTGGAGGAGCAGCGCATGCGCATGGGGCAGGCTGAAGTCCGGATGGCTGTCCGCGTCGGCCGCGGCAGGTAGCACGGCGAGCAGCAGCAAGGCCGCGATCACGGCTGCCAGCCCTCGGATGGTCGCTCGTTCGGTGGTTTGTGTTGTCATCTTCTGGTCTCCTCGGTCGGTCCCCGGAGCTGTCGGGACGAACGGGTCGATGCTCGACGACGTCTGTCCAGGCGACGAGGGAGGTGGCTGGCGAACCGTGGTGGTGCCCTTGCCGTGCATGAGGTAGGGCTAGCCGCACCCCCTCGGTGGGGTAGAGCCACTACCGCTCCGGGTTCCCATCGGCGAGACTGAGGCCATGGAGTCAGTGGACGGTCCGGTGCGGGCGAGCCGGTGGGTCAACGTCGCCACGGTGGGCGCCACCGCCCTCATCGTCGGGGCGGCTGCGGCCATGCTCCTGCGAGGCCGGTCCTTGGAGGTCCTGTACGTCCGCTGGATCATCCACGTCGGGCCGGTCGGCATGGCGTTCGCGTGGCTCGGGTGGGCCATCCTGCGTCGCTGGTCCCGTCATGGGCTCGGCGTCGTGTTCCTCTCCTCTGGTCTGGTGGCCGCCGTGCACGTCGGGGCACTGTCCTTCGCGGACGCGCGGTACGTCGCCGGTGGGGTCGGTGGTGAGGCAGCGCTTCGGTTCACCCCTGCTGACGTCCCGCTCACGGTCTCCATCCCCTACTGGCTGAGCTCCTGGCTGTGGCTCTTGGTGGCGGCGACGTCGATCGTTCTGGTCCTCCTACTGTTCCCCGACGGTCACCTCCCGAGCCCCCGGTGGTGGCCGGTCGTCGCGGTCGCCGTCCTCGGGACGGTCTTCCTCGTCGCCGGCTACATGGTGTGGACCTGGCCGGGGTCGCCGCACGAACGGGTGATCAACGAGCAACCGGACGGGGTCCCGATCGTGTCACCGTTGATCAACACGGGGTGGATCCTGACCCTGATCGCGCTGATCGCCGCGATCGTCTCCCTGGGCGTCCGGCTCCGCGCCGCAGACCTCGAGCAGCGCCGTCAGCTGCGTCCCGTCGTCCTGTCGGGTGCGCTACTTGGGGTCGTCACGGTCGTCCTGTTCCCTTGGCAGGACGTGTGGATCCCGACGGTCCTCGTTGCGATCGCTGCGTTCGTCGCCTCCTACGCCTTCTCCCTCTTGCGGTTCCGGCTCCACGACATCGACGTCGTGATCAGCCGGACCGTCGTCGGCTCCGTACTGGCGGCCCTGGTCATGGCCGTCTACCTCGTGGTCGTGGTCGGGATCGGCAACCTGATCGGTCGGGCCGGCGACCATCCACTGCTGCCCCTGATCGCGGTCGGGCTGGTCGCGGTGTTGTTCGAACCGGCACGACGCCGGGTCCGACGGATCGTCGATCGGGTCCTCTATGGCCGTGATGCGGATGCCTACGAGCTGCTCCGTGAGTTCGCGGAGGAGCTCCGTAGGTCAGGTGGTGTCGCGCCGGTGACCGAGCACGTCGCGCAGTTGCTCGTCCGCGGGACCGGCGCCAACGGCGCCCGCATCCTGGTCGCGGAAGACACGGAGCCGAGGCAACTGGCGGCGGCAGGAGACTGCGTGGACCAGCCGCTCCTGCGGGTCCCGGTTGTTCACGACGGGGAGGCGCTCGGCGAGGTGCAGCTGTACGGCCGCGCGGACCTGGCACCCGACGCACCAACACTCCTCGACCACGTAGCAGGCACGCTCGGGCCGGTCCTGCGGAACGCGCTGCTCACCGAGGAGCTGCGGGCCCAGATCGATGAGCTGCGACACTCACGCCAACGCCTGGTCGAGGCCCAGGACAGCGCCCGACGCGACCTGGAGCGAGATCTGCATGATGGCGCCCAGTCTCGCCTGGTGGCGTTGCGCATGCAGATGGGTCTGGCCGCTGCCGAAGCTCATGCGATGTCCGAGGATCCCGAGGGCGGCCACCTTGGCGAGGTGCTGAGCCGACTGGGCGACGAGGTGGACGCCACGATCCGTTCCCTCCGGGATCTGTCACACGGGCTCCACCCACCGGTGCTCCAGAGCGACGGGATCGCTGCAGCCCTGCGGTCGGCGACCCGGACCCTGCCGCTCGCCGTCGAGGTGCAGGCCACCGATCTCGGCCGCTTCGCTCCATCGGTGGAGGCCGCGGTGTACTTCGCCTGCTTGGAGGCCACCAACAACGCCACCCGACACGGTGATGCCGGCCACGTCAAGATCGAACTGCGTCGAGATGACGGTGTTCTGCACTTCGAAGTGGAGGATGACGGCGTGGGCTTCGAACGGGAGCACGTGACGCGCGGCCAAGGACTGTCGAACCTCGAGGACCGGGTCGGCGCGTTGGGGGGCGACCTCTCCATCAGTTCGTCGCTCGGGCAGGGCACCCGGGTGGTCGGCAGGTTGCCCGTTCAGCCGTTGGTCTCTGAGAGGTAGAGCAGGACCGCTCTGACCCGGCGGTGTACCTCGCTGTCGTCGGCTGGGAGGTCGAGCTTCGTCAGGATGCTCGTGATGTGCTTCTCGACGGCGCGGTCCGAGAGCGAGAGCTCGGTGGCGATCGCGCGGTTCGAGCCACCCTGCGCGACCAGCCCGAGGATCTCTGACTCTCGCTCGGTCAGGCGGTCGAGGAGCGACGTGGCGCGCCGTCGGCGAGCGGCGACCAACACATCGATCACCTGAGGGTCCAGGACCGAACCCCCCTCCACGGTCTCCGCGATCGCGTGCTTGAGCTGGCGTAGGTCGCCGACACGCTCCTTGAGGAGGTACGCACGACCCTGCGCGCCACCGTCGAACAACCGCAGCGCGTACTCGGGTTCCACGTGTTGTGACAGCACGACCACGCCGATGTCCGGCGCGAGGCGAGCCAGGTCCTCCGCCGCACGGATGCCCTCATCTGTCCCGGTCGGTGGCATGCGGATGTCGGTCAGCACCACGTCGGGTCGGTGCTCGACGATCGCCCGCTCCAGGTCGGGCAAGGTCGCGACCGCCGCTACAACGTCAAGGCCGTCATCACCGTCGAGCAGCGCCAGCAGACCCTCACGGATCAGGTAGCTGTCCTCGGCGACGACCAGTCGGATCGGCATGACCGAAGCGTAGTGGCACGCGCTATCGTTCCCGCCGGGCACGCCCAACCGCCGCGAGGCTCGAGGCCGACGTCGTAGAACGCCATGGTCGCCGGCACCGTCGCCTCCGATAGAGCCATCCAAGCGGGCCTAGGGCTCCCCGAAGACCTTCACGAGCTCCGTCGCTTCCGCATCGAGATCGACGAACATGCCGGGTAGGTGCTCGGCATCGAGGTCAGCCAGTTTGGCGCGCAGTTGGTCGTCGTCCATGGGCTGTTCCGGCGAGCCAACCGCGGCCTTGGTCACCGTCTCGATGATCTGCCCGTCGGCCGCCTCCCAGCGCAGATGCGCCTCGGACTCGAGCAGGGAGTCGTCCGTTCGAACGACGATGCGTTCGGCCAAGGATCGAACCGCCGCGTCCACGTCGAGGAAGTCTGCGCGACGGGGATGGCCCCGGACGATCCCCAGCGCGGTGCAGTACGCGATCGAGAACTTCGCCTCGAGGCCCGTCTCGACGTCAGGGCCAAGGGGGGCAGCGTCACACGAGATCGGGTGCACGGTGACCGTGCCAACACCCGGGGCAGCTGCGCCTTGATCACGGGCCGCGACCGCCGTCTCGA
>SKNK01000058.1 GCA_007120565.1 Nitriliruptoraceae bacterium
AGCGTCGACGGCGGGATGAGCGACAACATCCGCCCCGCGCTGTACGAGGCCGAGCACGAGGTCGCGCTCGTCAACCGGACGAGCGACGCCGAGCAGCGCGCGGTCACGGTGGTCGGCAAGCACTGCGAGTCCGGTGACCTGGTGCGTGAACACGCCCCGCTACCCGGCGACCTGGCCGTCGGCGATCTGCTGGCCGTCGCAGCCACGGGGGCCTACACCGCGTCGATGGCGTCGAACTACAACCGGCTCCCACGTCCCGCAGCTGTGCTGGTCAAGGACGGTCAGGTCCGGCCGCTGCAGCGACGCGAGACCCTCGACGACCTCGTCGCGCGCGACCTGCCCCTGACCCCCTGACGTGGAACGGTTGACGTGAACGACGCGACACCTCCGAGTTCGCGAGCCAACGTCGAGAGGATCGACGACCGGCTCGGCCTGGCGGTCTGCCGGGTCGGGTTGTCCGGCCGCACCCTGGTGACCTACGCCCGGGATCATGTGTCGGTGCGTACCCCATCCAAACCCGACGCCATGGACGCGAACACCATCGACCTCGAGGCCACGCCAGTGCCCGAGGACCTCGAGGGCTGGGTCGAACGGTTCGGGGAGACGGTGGGCATCCTCGGCGCTCGGCACGTCCAGTTGCGGTGGGAGTCGGGGGTCTCGGAGGACACCTCTTCGCAGGTGCCCGAACTCGATCCCTACCTGGCCGCGAGTGCCGGTGCGTTGGGGATGCGCGTGCTGCCGAGGATGGTGCTGCTCCTCGACGAACTCGACGAGCCGCCGCGCGCGATGGGGGACATGGTCCCTGTCGCGCCGCCTGCCGGGGTCCCCGGTGGGGCGGTCGATCGACGCTGGCACGGCGCGCGGGTGCTCTACCGCTACATGGAGGGGGAGGACCCCGACGCCTGGCGCGAGGTCGACGAGTCGATGATCGCCTGGAACCTGGAGGTCCAACGAGAGATGGCCCTCGGGGAGCGGTGCCAGGTGTGGCTGACCATGCGGCACGGCGGGCCGGTCGCGCGCCTGCACGTCGTGCACGATCAGCAGGGGCTCGCCGCGGTCGAGGACGTTGTGACGCATCCGGTCGTACGCCGGAGTGGGATCGCGGCGGCCCTGACCTACCAGGCGGTGCGCACCCACCTCGCCGCCCATGGCGAGTCACGGGTCGGGATCGTGGTCGAACCGGGGTCGGCCGGGGACCGACTGGCGCGGCGGCTGGGGTTCGCCCCCCACGCGGTCGTGTGGACCGCCCTGCGCGGAGCAGGCTCGGCCTGATCGCTGGTGGGTGGTTCGGCCCTCTCGACCCGGCAGGGATCGACCCACGCGACGCACTACCCCAGCAGCACGGCTCGGACTAGGTTCGCAGGGTGGAACTGCTGGAACGGGACGAGCCGTTGGCGGCTCTTGGGGGCTGGTTGGGGGAGGCCGGCGCCGGGGCCGGCCGCATGGTGCTGCTATGCGGCGAGGCGGGGATCGGCAAGACCTCGCTGGTCCGGGAGTTCTGTGACCGCCATCGTGATGAGGCGCGTGTGTGGTGGGGGGCGTGTGATGCGTTGACCACGCCGCGTCCTCTGGGGCCGTTGTACGACATCGCACGGGCGGCGCGCGGCGAGTTGGCGGCGTTGATGGCTTCCGATGCCTCGCGGCACGAGCGGTTCGCGGGGTTCCTGGAGGCGTTGGTGTGGCCGTTGCAGCCGACGGTTGCGGTGTTCGAGGATGTGCACTGGGCGGATGATGCGACCCGGGATCTGCTCGTGTACCTCGCCCGGCGGGTGGCCGAGTTGAACGCGATGGTGGTGGTGACCTACCGGGACGACGAGGTGGGCGGGGACCACCCGTTGCGGCAGGTGTTGGGGCACGTGGCGACGTTGCCGGCGGTGGAGCGGCTGGGTCTGGGTCCGTTGTCCGAGGCGGCCGTCAGGCAGCTCGCGGGGGACCGGTGCGTCGATGGCCGTCAGGTGTACCGGGTGACCGGGGGTAACCCCTTCTTCGTGTCCGAGGTGCTGGCTGCTGGGGTGGGGGCGGTGCCTGCGACCGTGAGTGATGCGGTATTGGCCCGTCTGCGAGAGGTGCGGGTTGCTGCGCGTCAGGTTGCCGAGGCCGTGTCTGTCGTTCCGGATCGGGTGGAGTTGGAGCTTGTCGCTGCGGTGTCGGGACAGGCAGCGGACGCGGTGGACGAGTGCGTCGAGGCTGGGCTGCTCGTGGTCGCGGGCCGAGCGGTGTGTTTCCGGCACGAGCTGGCGCGGTTGGCGGTGGAGACCTCGGTCTCCGAACTGCGGCGGGCGGGGTTGCATGGCGAGGTGTTGGGCTGGTTGCGAGAACGCACCGGGGTGGATCCGGCACGGTTGGCGTACCACGCGGAGAAGGCTGGGGACGTCGAGGCAGTGCTGGAGTACGCGCCGGTCGCGGCGGAGCAGGCGGCCAGGTTGGGTGCGCACCGGGAAGCGGCCGACCACTACGAGCGGGCGTTGCAACACGCACACCTTCTCGACCCGCCAGACCACGCCGACCTACTCGAACGCTACGTGATGGAGTGCCAGTCGATCGGCCGGGTCGAGGCTGCCTACTCCGCCACCGGCCGAGCTCTGGAGTTGCTCGATGGGCTTGAGGACGTGGAAGCCGTTGCGCGCATGACCGTCAGACGGGCCTCGATCGCCTGGAACCTGGCACGCCAGGACGAGGTTCGCCGTCTGAGCGCGTCGGCACTCGCGCTGCTGGAGTCGCGACCTCCTGGAGCGGCGCACGCCCACGTGTACGGTGCGATCGCGGTGCTCCGCATGCTCGCTCGGGACATCCCGGGCGCGATCGAGTTGGGGACGCAGGCGGGCGAGCTTGCCGAGCGCTGGGATGACCCGAGTGCCCAGGCGACGGCCCTCGGGGCGGTCGGTGCGGCGCAGTGGTTCGTCACCCCGGACGAGGCAGAGCCTACGTTGCTGTGCGCGCTGGAGATCGCGCAACGGGCGAGTCAGGATCGCCTGGTTGCCGGGATCCTCGGCAACCTGGGGTCGGGAGCTGGTGAGGTTCGTCGGTACGCGACAGCCGATCGGTGGTTGGCAGAGTCTGTCGCGTGGTGCGAGTCTCGTGACCTCGATCACAACGCTGGTTACGCTCTCGCCTGGTCGGCGCGTTCCGTGTTCGAACAGGGACGCTGGGAGGAGACAACCGAACTGCTCCATCGGTCCGCGCGAGCATCGACCGAGGATCGTCCCACCCGGATCGTGCTGCTGACCGTTCAAGGCCGACTGCGGTCCCGTCGTGGCGACCCGGATCCGACCGAGCCGCTCCACGAGGCCTGGGAGCTGGCGGAGGCCACCGGCGATCTCCAGCGGCTGTGGCCCGCGGCTGCGGGCCGTGTGGAGGCGGCATGGCTCTCTGGCGACTCGGAGGCGATCCCCGCCCTGATCGGCGAGACTTTCGAGCTTGCGGTCCGGCTCGATCAGGCGTGGGCGATCGGGGAGTTGGGGTTCTGGTTGTGGCGGGCGGGGGTGGTGGATGGGCCGCCGGAGGGGGCGGCGGCGCCGTTCGCGTTGCAGATGTCGGGGGACTGGCGTGGGGCGGCTGCGGCGTGGGAGGAGATCGGGTGTCCGTACGAGGTGGCGGTGGCGTTGGCTGATGGTGACGATCCGCAGGAGTTGAAGCGGGCGCTCACGATCTTGGGTGGGTTGGGGGCGGTGCCGATGGCGGATCGGGTGGCGGCGAAGCTGCGGGAGCTTGGGGTGCACGATCTGCCTCGGCGTCCGTCGGCTGCGACGGTTGCGAACCCGGCGGGGTTGACGGGTAGGCAGTTGGAGGTGTTGGGGCAGTTGGTGGCTGGGCGGACCAACGTGGAGATCGCGGCGGTGTTACATATCTCGCCCAAGACGGTGGGGCATCACGTGTCGGCGATCTTGGACAAGCTCGGGGTGGACGACCGCCACGAGGCCGCCCGCATCGCCCACGAGCAGGGACTCCTCCAGCGATGAGCCTGCTCGCGATCAGCGGTGGATCATCCAGACGTTGGGCTCCCAGTAGCGGCCCGTTCCCGCATCGTGGTCGATGTCCACGGGGGCGAGTCCGTGGGGGAAGACGTAGCTGCCGGACTCCGGGAACACGAGGCCGGTCCAGCCTTCCCAGTCGGCAACCGAGCCGGTGATCCGCAGGGAGCGTGGGATCGTGAGGCCGACCCGGGCACCGAGGCTCTCGTGCACCCGCATCCAGGGGTCGAAGAGCCGTCCATCGTCCCACCGCCACGTCACGTACCGCTCGATCGGCGTGATCGGGTAGCGCTCCTTCCATGAGGGGCGCACGGGGGCGATGAGGTGCGTGAGTTCATGCCGATCCGCGATCGTGCCCATCGCCTGGAGCAGAGCGCGTGCTAGACCACGGCCCTGGGATCGCGGCGGTACCTCTGCGGCCACAGCGCACAGGGTGTTGGCGCCGCCGCCCGCATCGAGTCGATCGAACGCGTTCCCGAGGGTGTCATCGAGTCCGCTACCCAACGTGTCGTCATCACCGTCCCACCAACAGGGGACCGTGTGGCCCTCCGCGAGGACCTGGTCACTCTCACCGTCAACCAGGACGAACTGGAAGCCCGGTAGCTCATCGTAGAGGCGCTGCCACACGAGGGTCGTGACGTCGCCGTGGAGGTTGTACTCGGGCCAGACCTCCTCGTCGGGGATGCCTTCGTCGGCGAGCTCAGGCCGCTCCGCGATGGTCACGATCCGTGTCGTCATGTCGGCCCCTGGTCGCATCCACGACAACGTGGTGCCCACGAGAGTAGGTTCATGGCGTGGAGATCGTGGAGCGTGAGGGATCCCTAGCCGCCCTCGGGGCGTGGTTGGGGGAGGCCGGAACCAGCGCCGGCC
Source organism: Nitriliruptoraceae bacterium (assembly GCA_007120565.1). Classification (GTDB taxonomy): domain Bacteria; phylum Actinomycetota; class Nitriliruptoria; order Nitriliruptorales; family Nitriliruptoraceae; genus CSSed11-175R1. Next base: position 4,842 of record SKNK01000058.1, read on the forward strand.
GGTTCGTGTTGGTGGCGGGCGAGGCGGGGATCGGCAAGACCTCCCTGGTTCGAACCTTCTGCGAAGAGCATGCCGACCAGGCGCGAGTGTGGTGGGGGGCATGTGACGCATTGAGCACGCCGCGTCCTCTGGGGCCGTTGTACGACATCGCTCGTGTGGCGCGGGGGGAGTTGGCGGCGCTGATGGCCTCCGATGCGACGCGCCACGAGCGGTTCTCGGGGTTCTTGGAGGCGTTGGCGTGGCCGTTGCAACCGACGATCGCGGTGTTCGAGGATGTGCACTGGGCGGATGACGCGACCCGGGATCTGTTGGTGTTCGTGGCCCGGCGGGTGGCCGAGGCCAACGCGCTGGTCGTTGCGACCTACCGCGACGACGAGGTAGGTGGCGATCATCCGTTGCGGCAGGTGTTGGGGAGCCTGGCGACGTTGCCGGCGGTGGAGCGGCTGCGTCTGGATCCGTTGTCCGAGGCGGCGGTCAGGCAGCTCGCGGGGGACCGGGCCGTCGATGGCCCTCAGGTGTACCGGGTGACGGGGGGCAACCCCTTCTTCGTCACCGAGGTGCTGGCGGTCGGGGCTGGGCAGGTTCCGGAGACCGTCAGCGATGCGGTGTTGGCCCGTCTGCGGGGGGTGTCGGTTGCTGCGCGTCGGGCCGCCGAGGTGGTGTCTGTCGTGCCGGATCGGGCGGAGGTGGAACTCGTCGCCGCGGTGGCGGGACGGGCAGCGGAGGTGGTGGACGAGTGTGTCGAGGCTGGGCTGCTCGCGGTCGCGGGCCGAGCGGTGTGTTTCCGGCACGAGTTGGCGCGGTTGGCGGTGGAGGCGTCGATCCCCGAGCTGGGTCGGGCGGGGTTGCATGGCCAGGTTCTGGGCTGGTTGCGGGAACGCACGGGGGTGGATCCGGTCCGGTTGGCGTACCACGCGGAGAAGGCTGGGGACGTCGAGGCGGTACTGGAGTACGCGCCGGTCGCGGCGGAGCAGGCGGCCCGGTTGGGGGCCCACCGGGAAGCGGCCGCCCACTACGAGCGGGCGTTGCAACACGCCCACCTTCTCGACCCGACAGACCACGCTGACCTACTCGAACGCTACGCGAGGGAAGCGATGCCGATCGGGGATCAGGAAGTGAGCCTGACCCCTATCGAACAGGCGCTTGCTCTCCGGGAGGGTCTCGGCGACGTGGAACACGTCGCGCTGCTCGAGTCTCGCCGGGCGACGCTCTACAACAACCTCAGCCGGTCCGACGACGCCAGGCGGTGCCTGGACCGAGCTCTCGACCTGCTCCGGTCACGGCCAGCGAGTACCACCAAGGCCGAGGTGCTGTGGCGGGCTTCGCACCAGTCGATGTCACGTCGGGAGTGTGTGGATGCCGTCGGTCTCGCCACGCGTGCCATCGAGCTGAGCGAAGAGCTCGGGGACCGTGACATGCTGGCGTTCGCGTTGAACGCGCTGGGGGTCGCCCGCTTGTTCATCGAGCCTGATCAGGCCGAGGAGCCCATGCTCGAAGCGCTCCGGCTCGCTCGGCAAGAGGGTAACGAGCGCCTCATCGGGCAGATCTACATGAACCTCGGGTCGGGTGGCGGGGAGGTGCGCCGCTACGCGTCGACGGAGCGCTGGCTGCGAGAGGGGATCGTCTGGTACGAGAGGCACGACTCCGACCTTGGTCGCGCCTACGCCCTCGCCTGGCTGGTCCGCATCCTCTGGGAGCAAGGGCGGTGGTCGGAGATGGTTGACCTGTTCCCTGAGGTTGTCGACAGCACGATGCTCATGGCGTGGGTCACTGCCCGCAACGTCCTGGGTCGGTGGCACGTTCGCCGAGGCGAACCGGAAGGCGAGGAGGTGCTCGAAGAAGTGTGGCGACGCATCGCCGAGCAGGGGATGATGCAGTGGCAGTGGCCCGTGGCCGCAGGTCGGGCCGAGGCTGCATGGCTGGCCGGCCGCGTCGGGGAGATCCCAACCCTGGTGGAACCGGTGTATGCGAAAGCCGAAGGTCGCGATCAGGCGTGGGCGATCGGGGAGTTGGGGTTCTGGTTGTGGCGGGCGGGGGTGTTGGAGGGTCCGCC
>SKNK01000259.1 GCA_007120565.1 Nitriliruptoraceae bacterium
GAGCCGACCGAGGCGACGGTCGACGGCTTCACTCACGGAGGTGAGGGCGTTGCCCGGGTCGAAGGCAAGGCCGTCTTCGTCCCCGGCACCATCCCCGGCGAGCGGATCCGCCTCCAGGTCACCGACGATCGCAAGCGTTGGGCTCGTGGGCAACTCCTGGAGGTCCTCGAGCCCAGCCCGGACCGGATCACCCCACCGTGTCCCTTCGTTCCCGACTGCGGCGGCTGCAACCTCCAGCACATCGACCCCGACGCGCAGCGACGCCTGAAGACCCGGGTGGTACGTGAGCAGCTCGAACGCCTCGGTGGTCTGACCGATCCACCCGTGCGCGAGACACGTGCCGTTGGCCCCGATGCCGGCTACCGCACCCACGCCCAGCTGCATGCCGACGAGGACGGCCGTCTCGGCTTCCACCGCGCCGGCAGCCACGCGGTCGTCCCGGTTGACCGCTGCCTCGTGATGACCGACGAGGTGCAGGCCTTGCGTGTCGCGGTCGGCGACGACACCGGCGCGGACGAGGTCGCCCTACGGGCTCACGGCAGGACCGGTGCCGCCAGCGTCGAACTCACCGCGGGCCCCGGCCCGTTGGAACCTCCGGCGGGCGACTTCGACCTCGCCCTGACCCAGCCCGACGGCACGGTCGCGACCCTGCGCGGCGACGGCCGGCTCAGCGAGGTCGTCGCCGGCCGCACCTACGGCTTCGACGCGACGTCGTTCTTCCAGGTCACGACCCACGGTGCCGAGGCACTGGTCGAGGCCGTTGTTGGAGCCGCCGGCGAGGTGTCCGGAGCGCTCGTCTGGGATCTGTACGCCGGGGTCGGGCTCTTCTCGCTGCCGCTGGCGGCGGCAGGCGCCCAGGTCGTCGCGGTCGAAGGGCATGCTGCAGCCGCTGAGCATGCCCGCATGAACGCTGCTCTCAACGATCTCAGCCTCGAGGTCGTCACCGAGGACGTCGCCGCCTTGACGCGCCGCACCGTCCGCGGCGAGCCACCCGCACTGGCACCTCCCGACGTGATCGTCCTGGACCCGCCCAGGAGCGGCGCCGGGGAAGGTGTGGTCAACGACCTCGCCGCGATCGGACCGGCACGGATCGTCTACGTCGCCTGCGACGTCGCCGCCCTGGCGCGCGATACCCGGGCACTCACTGAGGCTGGCTACCGCTTGATCGACGCGACACCTCTCGACCTGTTCCCGATGACCCACCACGTCGAGGTGGTGGCCACCTTCGCCCCGTAGCGAGCAGCCGCAGCGAACAGCTCCGGGACACCCCGAGAACCCCTAGCCGGGCCCGCTCCCGCATCCCCAGCCGGCTCCCGGCTTCCCCGACCGGCTCAGGCATCCCCGACCTGCTCCGGCATCCCCGGCCTCGGACATCCGCGGGACAACCCCAGCACCGGCAGGCCCTACGCCGACGGCAGTCCCCACCCTTCCGAGACACATCGCGGGCCGACCGCCCTCTACGGTGTCCTCATCCGACCGGACCGAGGGAACCAACATGGAACGGGCACTCCACTGCTACGCCTACGTCGAGGCGCCTTGGGACCAGGTCTCGCGTCTCCTCGCCGAAGACAGCCGGGCGGTCTTGCAACACGCCACCCTCGACGCCGCGGATCAGGCCAGGCAGGTGTCGCGGACGCTCAAGCTAGAGGTCGCCGGCTTCGAGGTCTCCAAGGACGTCGCGATCAAGGTGGGTGAGTTCGTTCCCCGGGAGGCCACCCGCAGCGTCGTGCCACTCCGGTGGCGCGCCGAGCGTGGACGGATGCTGTTCCCTGAGCTTGCGGCGGACCTCGAGGTCGCGGCGGTCTCGTTCGATCCTCCGCTGACCCAGTTGACGGTTTCCGGATCCTACGAGCCGCCCCTTGGTCTGCTGGGCGCTGGCGCGGACCGGGTGATGCTGCACCGCCTGGCCGAAGCGACGATCCATCGGTTCATCCACGAGGTCGCTGACGAACTGCGCCGCCTCATCGACGCACTCCCGCCCGACGAACGGTTCTGACCGACGGCCCCTCGACACACTCCCGCACAACGAACCCGTCCTGGCCAACGCCTCGTCGACGCATTGGCGCTCGCCGAACGGTCTTGAGCGCTGCCCTTCCCTCAGGCGGCCGACGCAACCCGACCAGCCGCGGCGTTCACCGCCCGCCCGGACGCCCGGGAGGAGGCGACGGCCCGCTGTCCGCAGGGTCTCGCTACTCCTCGGTGACCAGAGCCGCGCCGGTGCGGGTCCAGCCACTTCCCCGCAACCTCAGTACCAGGGAGAGCAGCCGGACGAGCATCATGGCCTGCACGGCGACCCAGAGGCCCAGCAGACCACCATCGAAGGTGGCGACCAGCTGGGCGCTCACGCCACCGACCACAGCGGCGACCATCGTCCAGGTCCGCAGGTACGCGAAATCCTCAGCGCCCATGAACACCCCGTCGAGTGCGAACACCGGACCACTGATCACCTGGCCGACCGCGACCAGCCACCACACGGCCGTTGCGGCCAGGAGGACGGATGGCTCGTCGGTCAGGATGCGCGGGCCGAAGGGTGTAGCGACGAGCAGCAGCAGCGCCATCATCGCTCCTCCACCGATGCCCCAACGCAACAGAGCACGGCCGGTCGCTCGAGCTTCGTCCTCGTCACCCGCGCCGAGGGCGGTACCGACCATCGCCTGCCCCGCGGTGGCGAACCCATCCATCAGGAAGCTGATGAGAAGGAAGGTCTGGAACAGGACCTGATGCGACGCCGCAGTGACCGACCCGATCCGCGCCGCTGCCGAACTGACCGCCAGCAGGCCGAGGAGCAGGCCTCCCGTCCGTAAGAAGAGATCTCGGCTGACGATCACCAAGGCGAGCAGTTGCACGCGGTTCGGCCAGCGGTGTCCTCCGAGAGGCAGGCCAACGCGGCGGAAGAGCAGGGCGAACGCGGCCACCGCAACCGCTTCGGCAGCGACCGTCGCCCACGCCGCACCGGCCAACCCGAACCCGAGCGGGAACACCAGCACGTAGGTCAGCACAGCGTTGACCACGTTGGCACCAACCGCGACGGCCAGGGGCGTCCTCGTGTCTGACACGCCTCGGAAGGCACCGTGGCCGACGAAGGCCAGCAGGACGAGGGGAACCCCGACCGCCCGGATCCTCAGGTACTCCGTCGCGGGAACCACCAGCTCGTCGACGGCGCCGAGAGCACGCACGATCCACGGCGCCAGCAGCCACAGCGCGGCACCAACGACCAACCCGAGGGCCAGTGCCACCTGGGTGGCGTGCACGACCCGGCGTCCTGCAGCCTCGCGATCTTGGGCTCCCACCGCCCGCGCCACCGTCGAGGTGGTGCCGTAGACCAGGAAGTTGAAGATCCAGGACACCGCGCTGAACACCGAGATCGACAGACCGAGGGCGCCGAGCTGCGCCGCACCTAGTCGCCCGACGACCGCCGTGTCGACCAGGCCCATGACCGGGTCTGCGATCAAGGTCACGGTCGCCGGCAGTGCGAGTGCCAGGATCCGTCGATCGCGGGGGCCCAACACCGACGTCCTCCTCGTTGCGCTGCGTTGGCTAGCCGCGGGAGTGCATCACCGCGCTCTCGTCCTGCTTCTCGTCCGCTCGGTGTGCCCACACCCGGTGCGCGCCGGTCGGGTGTCGGCGAGACGCAGGCGAGCTACGCCGCACCGGCCCGGTTCAGTCACCACCGCGCCCGGCCAGCATCGATCCCCCGGGGTCGGCGCCGGTGGGCTCAAGGCGGCGCCACGGCGCACCACGCCGCTCCGACGGGACCGTAGCCCAGCGCCGAACTGCGTTTCACTACTCGAGCGCCGTTGCCCTCTCCGTCACGGTCTGTCTCACTCGCCCATCGAGCCCCGGCCAGAACACCGCGAGGATCGGGCGGACGGTCCCCTGACAGCTCACGAACACGACCAACTCCTCGACCTCCACCTCGCACCGAACGTCCTCGAACGTGCGGTCCTCACCGAGGCTCGACGCCAAGGTGTCGGCCCGTCGCTGACCGGCAGCGACATCGAGGTGGAGCGGTTCGGTGCTGTCGGCGGTGTAGAAGCTCTCCCGATCTACTGCTCCGGCCGTGTCGGTCGCGACCGCAGCAGCCAGATCGGCCAAGCGTCGCTGCCCCAGGTACAGCGTGGTTGCGTCCAGCGCCAAGGCTGCCAAGCCGAACAGGATCACCACGGCGACCGGCATCAGAGCGAGGGTGTTGCCGTCCTGTTCCTGCAGCTTCCTGCCCACCAGAGACCCATCGCTCACACCGGCCCGCCCGGGCTGTCGCACCCACCCCCATCGAGCTGCCGTCCTCGGCTTCATAGCTCGCACACCGACTCCTCGATGCCCGCCCGATAGCTCTCGATGAGTTCTGCATGCAGGGCACTCACCCGGAACGATGGCGGCGAGTTCCAGCGGGGAAGAAGCACCACGTCAACGGCCGTCTCGACCCGGAAGCGCACCTCGCCACACCGCGCCCGTTGCGGCCCGGCGGGGTCGCCGACCCACACCACCTCGAGATCATCCGGGTCCCTCCCGTGGCCAGCGAAGGCGATCTCGGCCGCGGAGTCCGCGACCTGGACGAGATCGGCGTCGTGCGGCGCATCAACGACCGCGCGTACAGCCTCCCGAGCTGCAGCAGCCGCGGCGAACCGAGCATCCAGAGCCGACCAGGCGTTGAGGACCATGATCGTCCCGAGCACGAAGATCAGCACCCCGAAGACCAACGACTCGGCTCCGGCAACGAACCCATCCTCCGACGGGCTCGGCGTTGCCGCGTCCGACCGCTGCGGAGACATCACGCTTCACCCCCATCCGGGCCTTCCGTTCGGACCGAGGCGGTGCGTTCGATGTCAGCCAGGTCCAGACCGAAACTCGCCGTGGCCAGCGCTCGGGCCGGGGTTGTGGTCTGCACGGTCACCGTGGTCATCGGCCCCTGCTGACGGCAGAGGACGCGGAGGGAGTTCGCCTCGCCGTACGCACCAAGCCGGGCTCGCGCGATCTCCTCGGCGGTGGCTCCTTCGGGCCCACAGTCCTGCCCGTGTGCTGCCACCTGCCGCGCGGTATCGAACGCCACCGAGGTCACCACCGAGGTGGCGTACAGGTGGAGGAGCACCTGGCTTGCCAGGAGCAACAGGAACAGGAACATGGCGAGCCCGAACACCGCCGACACCGGGGATGAGGCACGCTCTGACGACCGGGGCAACGCCCGGTTCCGCACCCGCCGCAGCGGAGAACGGCCGACGCACCGACCCCGACGACGATCCAGACGACAGGGTCCGCGCGGCCGGGGCGCGCATCGCCATGTCGGACGCCGACGAGCCCCCACCGGGAGAGGGTGGCCACGGCGACCTCGGGCTCGTCGGCGGGCGGACGATAGCCGCTCGGTCAGTTGCTGGGGCTGTCGACGATGGTGTCGATCTCCTCGGCGATCCGCTCGGAGGCGCCTCCGAACGCATCGTTGAACACGACGAACATCGCGCCACCGATCACGGCCATGATCAACACGACGATCGCCGCAGAGATGACTCCTTCGCCGGAGCTCTCGGTGCGAACACGTTCCCAGAGTCCTCGCATGGTTGTTCCCCCGAACTGGCGTGCAGCCGTGCTGCGCGCCCATCGATAACGGAAGGTCGAGGGGGCATCCGACGATGCCGTCGTCCTCGACCGCTTCTTCTGACGCTAGCAAGACCCCTCCGCGACCTCGCTTGCACTCGCGGCCCGTGCTGTGGACCGCGCTCGCCTGCGCGCACAGAGCCCTCACTCTCGTAGTCATCCGAGGAATCCTCGGAGTGCTGTGGTGAACGGGACACCGATGAAGATCGCCCCCGGCACCAGGGCCGCAACGGTCACCGGGATCCAGACCTGTTGCCCTCGTCGCTCGATGGTGACGATCAGTTCCCGCTGGACATCACGGCGGATCCCCCGTGCCTCGGTCGCGATCAACCTCCCGAGGTCGCTTGCCTCACGGTTGAGCGCCAGGACGGCAACGAGACGGTCGACGGCATCGACCGAGGCCGCGTCCGCCCACTCCCGCAACGCCCGCTCGCTCGATACGCCCTGGCGGATGCGGACGAGTACGCGGCCGAGGTCGCGCGAGACGGTGCCTCCACCTCGGCGAGCCACACGCTCAAGCGCCGCAACCAGCGAGTATCCGGATGCGAGCAGCATCCCGAGCTGCTCGGCGACGACCGGGAGCTCGCGGCGCACCGCAGCCTTCCACCGATCGGAAGCCGCGGTGACCTGCTGCTCCAACACCAGGAACGCCAGCAGGAGCCCTCCGAAGGAGAACACCACCGCCAGCGCGGGGGGCGGTGCGAGCACGAGGGTCGCCGCTCCACCGAGCGCGAAGCCGGCGATCGCCCAACCGATCTGGCGGACACGGAACGCCGTCACGTCCATCGGGCTGTGCACCCGGTGGAGTCGTCGGTCGAGATCCTCGACCACGCCGAACAGCCTCGAGAAGCGACCCCCCAGGGACCGAGCGATCGGCCCTACAGCCTCACGGAACGACCCAGCCGAAAGCAGCCCCTGGCGCTGTGGGCCTGCCGCACTGCCCGCGAGGTAGGGACCGAGACGCACGACCAGTGGTCGACGCGAGAACCACCGTGTTTCCCCGAGCACCAGGGTCAAGCCGACGAACAGGACCAGTCCCGCAACCAGGAGTAACGGTGTCATCGCCCACCCTCCGGCGACCCGGGTGGCCAACCGCCTTCGGCCCCCACGAACACCCGGCCCTCTTCCGGGAGCTTGAGCAGTTCGCTGGCCCACCACCAGCACAGCCCCAGCAACGAGAGTGCGACCAACACGGCTGCCTGGCCCGATGCGGTGGCGTAGGCGGCCCGGCCATCGCCGATCATCAGACCCACCAACGCCATCCCCGCAGGCACGAGGAGCACGAAGGCGCGGGCGAACCGCAC
>SKNK01000237.1 GCA_007120565.1 Nitriliruptoraceae bacterium
CATCGTCCGGAGATGGTCTCCCGGTGGGCCGCAGGGGAGGACGTCGGCTCGGACGGCGCCGCCTTGGACGAGCACGACCTCTGGCAGCCACGGCTGTGGCGGGACCTGGTCGAGCGGCACGACGATCCCACCGAGCGCCTGGCCCGAGCCATCGCCGTACTCGCCGATCCGGCCAGCTCCCTGGATACCTCGCGGTTGCCGGATCCGCTTTTGACCTTCGGTATCTCGGGGCTTCCCCCGCGCCACCTCGACCTGATCGCGGCGCTGGGCACCCGGTGTGAGGTCGAACTGTTCGTTCCGACGGCCGCGACCTCGCGGTGGCGGCACATCGATGAGGCCCGGTCTGCGGGGCGGGGGCGCCCCGAACCGCATCACCCGCTGCTGGTCTCCTGTGGCGGCCTCCTCGACGACGCCGCCGGGCTCCTCCTCGCCAAGGCCGATGCGCGGATCATCGAGCCGCCCGACGTGGCCAGCAACGCTCTGGTCCACGCTCCGGTCGTGGAGGCCCCGGGTCCAGCGAAGGACCAGCTCGCGCTGGACCTGTCCCCATCGGATCCCGGTGACGCCTCGAGTCCGCTCCCAGGATCCGATGCCGGCTCCCTGCTCGAGCACCTGCAGGCAACGATCCGCCGCGACGAGGCCCCGTCACCCCACGTCCACCTCGACCTCGCGGACGGGGTGGTCAGTGATCGATCCGTCCAGGTACACGCCTGTCACGGGGCGTCACGTCAGGCCGAGGTCCTGCGCGACGTGCTGCTCGGACTCCTCGCGGAGGACCCGAGTCTTGAGCCGCGTGACGTCCTGGTGATGACCCCCGATATCGACGGCTACGCGCCACTGGTGCAGGCCGCGTTCGCCGGAACCCTCGAGGTCCCCGACCTGCCGGTGACCGTCGCCGACCGACAGGTCGCCCGGACGAACCCGGTGGCGGACACGTTGCTGGCGGTGCTCGATCTGGGTACCGGTCGGGTGACCGCGTCGCAGGTGTTGGACATCCTGGGACGCGACGTCGTGCTGCAACGGTTCGGGCTCGATCTCGACGACCTCGCCCAGGTGGCGGGCTGGGTCCACGCCACCGGTGTCCGCTGGGGGATCGACGAACACCATCGAGCCCGCCAGGGCCAGCCCCCCGACCGGGCACACACCTGGCGGTTCGGGCTCGACCGTCTCCTGCTGGGCGCGGCGATGGCCGACGAGGGTCACCGGGTCATCGCGGACGTCACCCCCTTCGACGACATCGAGGGCAACGACGTCGAGGTAGCGGGTCGCGTCGCCGAAGCATGTATGACGCTCTTCCGGTTCGTCGAGACGGCGCAGGAACCGACCGACCTGGCGGGGTGGGTGCAACGCGGCAGCGACCTGCTCGGTGACCTGATCGAGGTGCCACCCGGGGAGCGGTGGCGGGTGCAGGAGGTCCGCGAGGCGCTCGAAGGCTTGCGCTCCGACCCCGTCGACCAGCGCGACCTCCTGCACCTCGATCTCGCTGCGGCCCGCGCCGTCATCGAGGGCAGCGTGGCGGGCGCACGAGGCGCGGCCGGGTACGAGACCGGGGCGGTGACCCTCTGTGCCCCGGTGCCGATGCGCTCGATCCCGCACCGGGTGGTCGTGCTGTTGGGGCTGGACGACGGAGCGCTGCCACGCAGCGCGGTGAAGCTCGGCTTCGACCTGCAGGATCGCTCGCCGCGTCTGGGTGACCGTGACCAGCGCCGCGAGGACCGCTCGTTGTTCCTCGAGGCGGTGCTCTCTGCCCGCCAACACCTGATCGTCACCACATCCGGGCACGACGTCCGCACCGGCGAACAGCGTCCCCCGGCCGTGCCGCTGGCCGAACTGTTGGACGTGCTGGATGCCTCGGCGACCGTGGAGGATGGCTCGTCGGTCAGGGACGCGATCACGCGGGAACACCCGCTGCAGGTCTTCAGCCCGCGCAACTTCGGTGACGACGGCGCCGGCGGGGTGGTGCCGGCCTTCGGGTTCGACCCGGTCGCCAGGGACGCGGCCGAGCAGGTACGCCACCCGCAGCGTCATACACCGGCGTTGCTGTCCGAACCGCTTCCGCCTCGGCAGGCGGATCCCGACGACCTTGCGGCCGAGGATCCCTCGGTGGTGCAGTTTGATGACCTCACCGAGGCGTTGCTCCATCCGACTCGCCTGCTCCTGACGCGCCGACTCGGCATCGGGTTGCGGGAGTTCACGGTGGAGGTCGATGACCTCGAACCGGTGGCGCTGCACCCACTCACTCGGTCGCAGTTCGGACGTGAACTGCTGAGCTCGCCTGAGGGGCTCGCGTCACCCGAGGCATGGCGAACCGCGGCGCTCGCGGCCGGGACGGTGCCGGCGGGAACCCCAGGACAGGTCGCGCTCGGTGACCTCGGTGAGGATGTGGTCTCGGTGGTCACCACCGCCGCGGCGATCGTCGGCGCATCGAACGAACCCGAGGTGTTGGCCGCCCTGGCTCAAGGACAGCGACGTGAGATCGAGGTCGCCATCGGTCAACGCCGCGTGATCGGCGAGGTCGGTGGGCTGCACCGGGTCGCCGACGACCGGTTGGTCCGGTTGCACCTGGCCTACGCACGGCCACGGCCTGAGCACCTCCTGCGTGCTTGGATCGCTCACCTTGCCCTGACCGCGGCTGGGCACACGGCGCTGGACACCTGGATCGTCACCCGTGGGTCCGGTGACGGCCGGCCCGAGCAACGTCACCTCGCGCCGCTGTCCGCCGACCCGGACGAGGCTCGCTCGAAGGCCACCTCGCTGTTGGCGCCGCTGATCGCGGTGCACGACCGGGCCTGGTGCGAGCTCCTCCCGTTGTTCCCCCGTTCCTCGCCGGAGTTCGTGGAGAAGGGGCGGATGAGCGACGCGCGCAAGGTCTTCGTCCCGAACCCCTACGTCGACGGAGACGTCGGTGACCGGGACGAGGCGATCACCTTCGTCTACGGCGATGAGGTCACCCTCGAGGGGATCCTGACGACGGACGGGGCGGTCGAGTCCTTCACGCGGCTCGCGGAACTCGTGTGGGGTCCGCCGCTCGCCAACGAGGCGGAGTCGGCGTCATGACCCTCCCCGTCCCCGCCTTCGACCCGACCGCACCTCTGCCCGACGGCGCCCTGCTGTTGGAAGCCAGCGCGGGGACGGGAAAGACCCACACGATCACCAGCCTGGTCCTTCGCCTGGTCGCCGAGCAGGGGTACGAGCTGGACCGCCTGCTGGTCGTGACCTTCACCCGCGCGGCCGCAGCCGAACTCCGTGGCCGGGTCCGCACCCGGCTGACGGCAGCGGCTCGGGAACTCGAACGTCGCGCGACCGGCGTGGCAGGAAGCGGCCAGGGGGATGACCTCGACGACGAGGTGGTCGACCACCTCGCCGACGGCGCGTTCAGCCGCGACGAACTCGCCCATCGAGCGCGGCGACTCCGCGCTGCCGCCGAGGCCTTCGACGACGCAACCATCGACACGATCCACGGCTTCTGCCAACGCACGCTGCAACGGGCCGCTCCGGATGTGGACCTCGAACTGGACGCCGAGTTGACCGAGGACGCCGGTGAGTTGCTCGACGAGTTGGTCACCGACGCGCTGGTCGGTGAGCTCCGTAACGCGCACCCGGACTGGTACCGGTTCATGCTGTCGAAGCGGTTGGGTGTCCGACGCTTCCACCAGGTGGCCTCAGCCCTGGAGAACGAACCCGATCTTCGCGTGCTCCCGGACCTCGACGTCGTAGGATCCGACGGTGACCCTGCCCAACGCTGGGTCGGGATCCTCGACACGTTCCGGGACGCCTGGCAGCACCAGGGGGAGGAGCTTGCTGGGTGGCTGGAGAGCAACGCCGACGACCGGGCGTACCGGGGTCGCAACCTCGGCAAGCGGGTCGACGCCCTCGATGACTGGTGTCGTCGGGCGATCGGGGACCGCGACCCGGAGGACATCGCGACCCCCCTCAAGTGGTTCTGCCGTGGCTTCCTCGATGACCGGTTCGGGGCGGATCTGCTGCTGCCGGACCACCTCGACGTCGTGGATGCCGCCGACGCCCTGCGGTCCGGTCCCGATCGACTCGCGACCCTGACCCTGCGCCGGTTCGCCGCGAGTGTCGTGGCCGAACTGTCACGGAGGAAGCGGGCCAAAGGGGTACTCACCTTCACCGACCAGCTGGTCGCCCTGGACCGTGCACTGGCCGACGAGACGACGCGTGACGCGGTCCGGGCGGGGATCCGGACCCGGTTCGACGTCGCGTTGATCGACGAGTTCCAGGACACCGACCCGGTGCAGTGGCGCATCTTCCACCGGGTGTTCGGAGGTGATGGGGCGCTGCGGCTCATCGGCGACCCGAAGCAGGCCATCTACGGGTTCCGCGGCGCGGACGTGCACACCTACCTGCGCGCGAAGAACGCCGTGGACGACGACGCCCACCGCACCCTTGGCACCAACCACCGCTCCGATGCGCGGTACGTGGCCGCGCTGGATCAACTGTTCGGCCGCGAGGTGTTCGAACCGGAGGGCGTGTTCGCCGTACCCCGCATCGATCACGTGAGGGTGGACGCCGCTCACGACGAGGATCGCCTGCGGTTCCCGGACGGCCCACAGGCGCCGCTCGAACTGGTCTTCGTGCCACGAGCGCTGCAGGATCCCGAGGGCGACCCCCAGGCCCTGATGACGGTGCCCTGGGCACGCCCGTTCCTGGCCCGAGTGACGGCCCAGGAGATCGTCGACCACCTCGACTCCGGTGCCACGATCGGCACCGAGCAGCCACGACCGGTACTGCCCCGCGACATCGCGGTGCTGGTGCGGACCAACGACCAGGCGCAGCGGGTCCAGGCTGCCCTGCTGGATGCGGGTGTGCCAGCCGTCGTCGGCACCGACACGAGCGTGTTCGAGACCGCCGATGCGGTCGCGCTGCAGCGGCTCCTGGACGCGTTGCTCTCGCCTTCCGACGCACGAGCGCTGCGGGCCGCGCTGACCGGTCCGATCCTGGGTGTCGATGTGCAGGAGCTGGTCGAACATGGCACCGACGAGCATCTCGATCGGTTCGACACCTGGCTCGGGATCTGGCGTCGTGACGGGATCGCCGCGATGCTTCGTCAGCTGCTCGCCGATGCGGGCACCGTCCGGCGGCTGGTCGTCCAACCGCGAGGCGAGCGTCGCCTGACCAACCTGCGGCACCTGAGTGAGCTGCTCCATGGGGCCGAGACCTCGGGCAGATTGGGACCGGAAGGGGTCGCTGGGTGGCTCCGCGAGCAACGGCACGCTGACGCGGCGTCGGCTGAGGATCGCCAGCTTCGTCTCGAGAGCGACGAGGACGCGGTCACCGTCGTGACGGTCCACCGCTCGAAGGGACTGCAGTACGGCATCGTGTGGTGCCCGTACCTGTGGGGCAGCCACCTGCTGATGAAGCAGGAGGACCGGGTCCTGCGGTTCTACGACGCCGACTCGGATGCCCTCTGCCTCGACCTGGATACCGACGTCAAGGGCTCGAAAGCTGGCAACGTCGCCATCGCAACGCGGCAGCGGTGGGAGGAGGAGCTCCGCCTCATGTACGTCGCCCTCACCCGTGCGAGGCATCGGTGTGTCATCCACACCGGCGCGTTCAAGGGCTCCGGCTCCTCACCGCTCTACCGCCTGCTCCACGGAGCCGGGGTCCAGGTCGATGCCGACGGTCTGCCGAGGTTGCCAGACGACCCGAAGGACCGATCCGACGAGGAGCTCCGCGCGGACCTCGCTGCCCTGGTCAGCGCCGAGGTCTCCCTGCGCGATGCTGAGCCACCACGTCGCGACGTCGCTTGGAGCCAGGCAGGGGCCGGGGAGGTCGAGTTGCAGGTCCGCTCCTTCGAGCGATCCTTGGACCGCAGCTGGCAGCGGACCTCCTTCAGCCGCCTGACCAGCGACACCGACGCCCACCACGACCACGACGTCGGTTCGCCTCAGGACGAAGGGCTCGATCACGACGAGGTGGACGGCGACGACACGGTCGGTGGGATCGGCGAGGTCGAGCCCACCCCAGCAGAGGACGTCTCATCGATCGCCGGGGGGCCGGTCCCGCTGGCGACCTTCCCGCGGGGACCCGAGGCCGGGACGTTCCTGCACGCGGTGCTCGAACACGCCGACTTCGCCGACGCGGCTCGCCCCGAGCGGATCCGCGCGGTGATCGATGATCATGCCGGGCGGGCGGATCTCGGCGGGTTCGATCGGACAGCCCTGACCGAGGCAGTCCAAGGCATCCTCACGACGCCGCTCGGTGCGGGACCCGACGATGCCGACCGTGTTGCGGAGATCCGGTTCCCGGCGGACCGGTCGCTCTCCGAGGTCGTCCGCGCCGACCGTCTGGACGAGTTGGACTTCGATCTGCCGCTGTCGGGTGGGTACGACGCCGCGGGGAACGCGGTCACCCTGCATCGCCTGGCCGAGGTCTTCGCCGACCACGCGTCCGCAGGCTCGGCGCCGCTCGCAGAGTATGCCGAACGGTTGCGGCGACGATCCGCCCCGCCAGCGCGTGGGTTCCTGACCGGCAGCATCGACCTGATCGTGCGCAGCCACGACGGCGACGCGCGGGATGCTCGTCACCTGGTCATCGACCACAAGTCGAACTGGCTGGGGAGCACGGATCGCACCCGGACCACCTTGGAGCACTACCACCCCGCGCGTCTGGCGAAGGAGATGGTCGGGCACGACTACCTCCTGCAGTACCACCTCTACCTCGTCGCGGTCCACCGCACCCTGCAGTGGCGGCTCGGGAGCAGCTACGACTACGACCGGCACCTCGTCGGCGTCCGCTACCTGTTCCTGCGCGGGATGGTCGGTCCGGACACGCCACGGA
>SKNK01000232.1 GCA_007120565.1 Nitriliruptoraceae bacterium
CTGACGTGGCAGCGATCCGCTCGTCCCGCCCGGCCTGACGCGGTGGCGTGTCGCCGCGACCCGCGTACCCCGCTCGCCTGACGCGGCGACGGTCGGCGCGATCGCTCAGCTGGCGGCGTCCGTGACCTCGCCGTCCGTCGGGGGGTTGGCGCCCTCGCGGGTGCAGGTCAGCGCCGCGACCAGCACGGCGTGTTCCAGCGCTTGTTCGAGCGCCCCTCCGGTCACGGCGGCATCCAGGCTCGCGCGGTCGTCGAGGTGGCCGCGGACATCCAGCCCGGCCAGCAACCCGGACATGAACGCGTCGCCTGCTCCGACGGTGTCGACCACCGTGACCTCGCGCCCAGCGACGTCGAGGTGGTGCCCGTCGGACGTGATCGCGACCGCGCCCTCGGCACCACGCGTGAGGACCACGGCTGCCGGTCCGGACGCGGCCCAGTCAGCGGCGGTCTCCATCACCTCGCGGTCGGGGTAGAGCAGACGAAGGTCTTCGTCGCTGACCTTGACCAGGTCGCAGGCCGCGACGAGTGAGGCCATGCGACGGGCGTAGGCATCGGGGTCGGTGACCGCGCTCGGTCGGAGGTTGGGATCGAGCGTGCGCACGTGGTCGCCCACGGTCGCGAGCACCAGGTCCGCCAACGCCTGCCCGGCAGGGTGTTCGAGGCCGATGGCCCCCAGGGAGACGTGCAGCGTCGCTCCGTCCGGCAGGGCCGGTAGGGGAGCGCGCAAGCCCGCAGCCGAGGTGCCGTCGAGGTAGAAGGCGTAGGACGCCTGGCGTCGGTCATCGAGGTGGACGACCGCCAGGGTGGTCGGGTCGTCGGTGGTCGTCGTCAGGCCCAGGTACACGCCTTCGGCGCTCAACCCATCCCGCAGGCGCTGGCCGAAGCCGTCGCAGGAGAGGCGGCCGAGGTAGCCGGTGTCGACCCCCAGTCGAGCCAACCCGACCGCGACGTTGAACGGGGAACCGCCGGGCAGGGGCCGAAGCTCGCCGCCGTGAGGCGCGAGGTCGATCAACGCCTCACCCGCCGCGATCACCGTCATCCGCCGCCTCCGTCCGCGCTCCACCGCTCGCGAGCGCTCATGCCGCTCCCCCTCGACCCCCGTCGCCGTCCGGGGAGGCGACGTCGACCTCTGCGGCGATCGCATCGAGCTGCGCCTGCGTGAGGTCGGCGGCGACCTCGTCCTCCTCGGCGGCGGTGACCACCCGCGCGTCGGGTAGGGCGATGATGGCGGCTCGGTCCTCGGGGAGCACGAGCCGATCGTCGTCCAACAACAGCACGTCCGGGTGCGTTGCGTAGGCGAGGGAGCTGCCCTCCGGCAACTCCAACTCGGCCGGCCCGCCGTCGTCGCCGACGTGGAGAAGTACGAGCACCTCGCCTCCCCGCTCGACGGCGACGACCGCGCCCTCGTCGATCGGCCAGGAGGCTGGCGACCCGTCGGTCAACGCGGGCAGGGTGCGCCGGACGGCCAACAGCTCACGGGTTCGCTCGAGGTGCGAGCCCGGGTCGCCCTGCTGCGCGCTCGCGGTCTGACCCTCGTGGCGGTTGGCGCCGAAGGGCAGCCACGGCTCACCGGTGGTGAAGCCGAACCCCGGCCCCGGTTCCCACAGCATCGGGGTCCGTACCGGGTCTCGACCCTTCGCCCCCGGGTTGCGGCGGCTGATCGGGTCCTGGGCGGCATCGTCGTCGAGTTCGCCGTCGTCGAGGCCCAGTTCGTCGCCCTGGTAGAGGAACGGTGCTCCGGGCAGGCCGCACAGGAACGTGAAGTACGCCAGAGCCCGTTCCGCGCCTGGCTCCCCGCCGCCGAACCGGGTGGCGGCACGGGGGTCGTCGTGGCTCGACAGGGGCCACGCGAGCCCGGCACCGCTGGCTTCGACGTGGGCTCGCAGGGCCGACCGGATCTCCTCGGCGTCCCACTCGACCTTCAACGACTCGAAGGAGAACCCTGCGTGGAGCCCATCGCCCTGCAGGTAGCGGGCGAGCTTCTCGGGCTCCAGCACGTAGACCTCGCCGAGCAGCACCGCCTCGTGGGGTTCAGCCACCTCACGCCAGTCCCGGTAGATGTCGACCACCCCGGGCTGGTCGAGGTCGTGGGCGTGGTCGAAGCTGCCGAAGATCTCCTGCGGCGAGTCGTCCGCCGGGCCGGGACCGTCGAGCTTGGGGTTGTCGCGGAACTGTGCGTCCTCGACCAGCGAGTGGGCGACGTCGATCCGCACCCCGTCGACACCTCGGGAGAACCAGGTGGACAGGATGTCGCGGAAGGCCTGGTGGACCCGCGGTTCGGTCCAGTTCAGGTCGGGCTGCTCCGGGAGGAACAGGTGCATGTAGTACTGGCCGGTGGCCTCGTGGAAGGTCCAGGCCGGTCCGCCGAAGTGGCTGACCCAGTTGTTGGGTGGGCCACCGTCGGGTGCCGGGTCCTTCCAGACGTAGAAGTCCCGGTGTTCCGCGTCACGACCGGTGAGCGCATCCTTGAACCAGGGGTGCTGGTCCGAACTGTGGTTGGGGACCAGGTCGATGATCACCTTCAACCCCAGGCCGTGGGCGTCGTCGATCAGCGCCTCGAGGTCGGTGAGCGCCCCGTACGCGGGGTCGACGTCGAGGTAGTCCGCGACGTCGTAGCCGTGGTCCGCCTGCGGGGAGGGGAAGAACGGGGTGATCCAGACCGCGTCGACACCGAGGTCGGCGAGGTAGGGCAGTTTCTCCCGGATCCCCGGCAGATCGCCGAGACCGTTGCCGGTGCTATCGGCGAAGGACCGCACGTAGATCTCGTAGCCGACCGTTCCCTGCCACCATCGCGGCATCGTCTCCTCCTTGGATCGTTGGACGCACGGTACTTGCCTGCATCCGAGTGCCGTGTTGCCTTGAGGAGCCCGGTGGCCGACGATGGCGCTCGGCAGCTGACGGATGCCCGATGATCCCGCCGACGCAGTTCGCCCAGCCACACTTCGTCCAGCCACACTTCGTCTAGCCACACCAGGAAGGAGGGCGCCGTGCGCTTCCAACTGACCGCACGCACCGGGCACCCGGACTTCCTCGACCTTCCGTGGGATCAGCCCCTCTCCGAGTGGACCCACCGTCGGTTGGTGGAGATGCCGATGGGGATCCACCGCCACGTCGTGCGCACGGTCCGCTACGACGGCCGCCTCTACCACCTGAA
Source organism: Nitriliruptoraceae bacterium (assembly GCA_007120565.1). GTDB lineage: Bacteria > Actinomycetota > Nitriliruptoria > Nitriliruptorales > Nitriliruptoraceae > CSSed11-175R1. The sequence continues at coordinate 3,154 of SKNK01000232.1, forward strand.
GGAACTGCCTCGCCGTTTCGCCGAGCGCGAGTGGCGCTTCCTACGCCACCTCACCGAGGAAGGCGTGCCGTGCGTGAAGGTGGTGGGGGTCGTCAGCCTGCGGGACACCCCCGAGGGGGACCGGCTGGAGGCGGTGCTGATCACCGAGCATCTCGAGTACTCGGTCCCGTACCGGCTGCTGTTCCTGCGCCAGGAACACCGAGCACTACGCGACCCCATGATCGATGCGTTGGTCCACCTGTTGGTGCGGCTACACATCAACGGGTTCCTGTGGGGTGACTGCTCGCTGTCCAACACCCTGTTCCGTCGGGATGCCGGCGCACTCGCGGCGTACGTGGTCGACACCGAGACGGGCGAACTCCACGACGAGCTGTCCCGCGGGCAGCGTCAGATGGACCTCGACCTCGCGATCGAGAAGTGTGCCGGGGAGCTGCTGGACCTGCAGGCATCGGGGGTGCTCTCGCCATCGGTCGATCCGACGGAGCTCGGTGAAGAGCTGCAGGAACGCTACGAACGGTTGTGGGACGAGCTGACGACCGACGAGGTCTTCGCCGCAGACGAGCGCTACCGGATCCATGACCGGCTGCGCCGGATCAACGACCTGGGCTACGACGTCGACGAGCTCGAGCTGGTCCAGGATCGGCCGGGGCAGACCCGCATGCGGCTGAAGACCTGCGTGCTCGAGCCTGGTCGGTACCGGCGGCTCCTCCGTGAGCTGACCGGCTTGGACGTCCAGGACAACCAGGCGTGCCGGCTGCTCAACGACATCCACAACTTCGGCGCCTGGTTGCAGCGGGAGCAGGACACCCAGCTGCCGGAGAGCGCCATCGCCCACCGCTGGATGGAACGTTCCTTCGAACCGACCGTCGCCATGGTCCCCGAGGAACTTCGCGGCAAGCGAGAGCCTGCGGAGATCTTCCACGAGGTCCTCGATCACTGGCATCGACTGTCCACGGAGGAGGGCGCGGACATCGATCTGCTCGATGCGGCGAAGCACTACGTCGACCGGGTTCTGCGCGAACTTCCGGAGGAACGGGTGGTGACACCGACGGCTGACGAGGATGCCGATGAGGACCTGGTCGGTTTCCTCCCAGATGCCCTGGCCAACACCGGTGAGCTAGTCCTCAGCGACGTCACCGAGGAAGCGTCGAAGGACCGGTAGCAGCAGGTCCGGTCGTTCCTCGTGCGGGGTGTGGCCGACGTCGTGCAGGAGATGGAACCGAGCGCCGGGTATCGCGTCGGCGGTCCGACGGTTCCACCCGGGGCCGATCACCGGGTCCGATGCGCCGGCAACCACCAGGGTCGGGACGTCGATGCGCGGTAGCAGCCCGCGAAGGTCGGGAGGTGGCTCTGCGGTCATGACGTCCCAGAAGCCGTGCTCCCAATCGTCGACCTGTAGCGGCCGGGCGTAGGCGTCGACATCGTCATCGGTGGCCCGTTGCGGGTCGTGCCACGACCTGGCGACCCGATCGCGGCTCACCTCACCGGCGACGCGCTGGACGACCCGGGCGCCGATCGGACGCACGAGCCGCGACCGCAACAGCCGCCGCAGGCGGGGTGGGGCACCCACATCTCCCGTGATCGCGGGGCTCAGTAGCGCGAGGCCGCGGACGCGATCGGGTGCCGTAGCGAAGGTCTCGAGCGCCGCGGTGCCGCCCGCGGAGGCGCCGATGAGCGTCGCTACCTCGACGTCGTTGTCGTCAAGCAGGGCCAACGCGATCCGCGCGGACATCTCTCGGGTGTAGGGGTTGCGCTCGATCCAGGCCGACCTCGGCGGACGTTCGGTGAGCCCGAACCCGACCCGGTCGAAGGAGATGACGAGGTGGTCGCGTGAGAGGTCATCCTGGACGTGGCGCCAGGTGGCTGTGCTGCCGTAGAAGTGGTGGAACAACACGACGGCTGGGGCATCGGTTGGGCCGGTGACCCGGTGGTGGACCGCGACCCCGTCGACGGGCAGGAAACGGCCGTCGGGAGCTGCCAGCGCGGCAGGGGGGCGGGTTCGTGGACGCCGAGGTGGCACGTTTGACGACCTCTTGGGCGGCGACGTCGATGTCCGCGCCGCAGGTGATCCGGGCTCTGGCTGCCGGACGCTACCGACCTCGAGGGGCCGGGGACGGCTACCGTGCGCCGCCGCGGACCTAGGAGGGGCGAGATGTCGGATCAAGGCGCAGGACAGGGCAACCCACCACCCGGGTGGTACCCCGACCCGGACAAGCCGGGCAACCGTCGGTGGTGGGATGGTCTGAGCTGGACCGACTTCTCGGAGCCGATGGATGGCGCGGGGCAGGGGCCGGGTGCTCCCGGCCCATCAGCGCCGACGGGTCCGGCGTCGACGCCGGCGTACGGCCCTCCTCCGGGGTCCCACGGTGGCCCTCCCGGCGGGTACGGCGTGGGACCGGGCTTCGCAGGTGGAGGTGCGCCTGCGGGACCGGCACCCCCTCTCGACACCTGGCTGTGGCAGTCGATCGTGGCGACGGTGCTGTGCTGTCTGCCCCTCGGTATCCCGGGGATCGTGTTCGCGTCGCAGGCCCAGACCGCCAGGGATAACCGCAACTATCCCTTGGCGCAGGAGAAGGCGAAGCAGGCCAAGACCTTCACCCTGATCAGCGGGGGGCTCGGTCTCCTGCTGTGGATCGGCTGGGGCAGCCTGTTCTTCCTACCCTTCCTGCTGATCCCGATGGGTATGTGACCCATGGCTGGGCACACGGTCGATCAGACCCTCGCCAGGGCACCGCGCTGGCTCGCGCCGGTCGCGGTCGGTGTGGGGACGTTGGCGGCGACAGCGACGCTCGGCGCCCTGGATCCGGAGGTGCGGGGACACCTGCTCCCCGGATGCCCCTTCCGGTCGCTCACCGGGTTGGACTGCCCCGGGTGCGGTGGGACCCGGGCGGTGTACGCGTTGACCCAGGGCGACGTCGGGCGCGCGTTCGAACACAACCTGCTGGTGATGCTGCTCCTGCCGGTGCTGGTCGTGGCGTGGGCGGGGTGGCTGTGGTTCCGCCTCGGGAGGCGGGAGCGGCCGGTCACGCTCTCACCCACGACCGGCTACGCGATCGCGGCGACGTTCCTGATCTTCTGGGTGGGACGCAACCTGCCGTGGATGCCCTTCGCGTGGCTGGGCTCCGGAGCCGGCTGACCTCGGTCCGGCGCACAGCCGGCAGGAAGCGCGTTCGAGCGGTCCGGTGGAGGCGGCAGGAACCGGCTTCGAGCGTTCCGCCCCGGGGCGACGGCCGGCGGGCGATCAGCCGCTGACGAACGGGGTGCTGGGGGTTCCTCGGTAGGCTTCCCGACATGAGCGAACATCAGACCGATCGTCACATCCTCGTCGCGGTGGCCTGGCCCTACGCCAACGGGCTGTCCCACCTCGGGCACATCGCCGGCTGTTACCTGCCGGCGGACATCTTCGCCCGGTACCACCGCATCGCCGGCAACCGGGTCCTGATGGTGTCGGGAACCGATGCCCACGGCACCCCCATCACGGTGCTGGCCGACCAGGAGGGGGTCTCGCCGGCGGAGATCGTCGAGCGTAACGACCCGCGGTTCCACGAACAGTGGGACCGGTTGGGCATCTCGTTCGACCTGTTCACGACCACGATGACCGACAACCACCGCGAGGTGGTCTGGGATCTGTTCCGCAC
>SKNK01000065.1 GCA_007120565.1 Nitriliruptoraceae bacterium
AGCTCCTCCTCGACGACTCGGTCTAGTTGCTCGGCGAAGAGCGCGTCGGCGCGATCTGGGGACGGCAGCTCCACCCGTCCGATCGTGGTGACGGTGCTCGACGGGTACTCCCAGGCCCACAGCGCCCGCAGCGTGTAGTCGAAGCCCTGGCTGATCGCGGCGCCCAACCGCAGAGCTGCGCGGGAGTCCGCCGACCCATCGATGCCGACCAGTACGGTTGCCATAGTGGGTCCGTCCGCTCGGGTGCCCCGAGCATGCGGGCTTGGCTACCACCGGGCCAGAGCCTGAGGTCCTTTCCCCGTCGGTCGATCCCGTCGTGGCCGTGCACCGACGGTGGAGTCTGCCGTGGCCGCGCCGTGGATCGGCACGATCGGCACCGCGTACCTTGGGTCAACCGTCGACCCTCGTTGCCGAGGTTGCCATGAGCCATCCACCGTCCGGATCTCGCGCTGCCGCCCTGGGGCGCGGCCTCCGCGGTGCCTGTCCCCACTGTGGGAGCCGTGGCGTGTTCGCCGGGATCGCTGAACTGAAGGACGCGTGCCCGACCTGCGGGTTCTCGTTCGTGCGCGAGGAGGGGTACTGGGTCGGCGCGATGACCGTGATCATGGCGCTGATCCTGATCGTGTTCGGGACCTGGTTCGTCGGGGGGATGCTGCTCACCTGGCCGGACGTCCCGTGGACCGTGCTGATGATCGGCGGCCTCGTCCTCAACGGCCTCATACCGATCCTGCTGTACGGCTGGTCGAAGACGATCTGGGTCGGGCTCGACCTGGCCTTCAACCCGGCCCGGGCCGAGGAGTTCCGCGACGGCCCGCCGCGGTAGGGCGATCGGGGGTTGGCGGTGGTGGGTGGGGGAGGTGCTGAGGGCACGTGCTCGGGGGAGGTGCTCAGGGACGTGCTCGGGGGACGTGGCCGCGGGACGTGGCCGGGTCAGTCCAGTGGGGCCGGGGGCGGACCGAGGATCTCGACCTGGAACCGTGCACAGATCTCGGCGACCTTCGCCGGGTCGATCTCGACCGGCTCGGGTAGTCCCGCGTCGTCCAAGCGAGCTCCGAGGGCTGCGACCATGTCCTCGAACTGAGCCGGGGCGCTGATCTGCAGGAAGCGAGTAGCGTTCTCGCCGACGGCCTGGAACTGGTGCGCGAGGCCCTTCGGCAGCCACACCGTTCCGCCGGGACCGAGCGTCTGCTCCTGACCGTCACAGGACACCCACAGCGCACCTTCGGTGACGTGGAAGAGCTCATCCTCGATGTCGTGGCGATGCAGCGGGGGCCCGAACCCGCGGGGAGCGAGCACCTCGATCACCGTCATGGCCCCACCGGTCTCGGCACCCGCGACCTTCACGGTGGCACGGGAGCCGAGCAGGTCGAAGTGGTCGCCCTCGTCACGGGCGAAGATGCGTGGCGTGTGGGCGGACATGTCGGGACCTCCGGTGGGGTAGTCCGACGCTACGTCGAGCCCCTGGGCCGGACCATCCCGCAGGTGGGGGGTCTCGGGTGCGTGCCTCGTCCTCGTGCAACTAAACGTTGACCAGTACACTGAACGTCATGAGACTCGAACTGGGCCGACGGGCCGACTACGCCATCCGCGCCGCGGTCGACCTTGCGCGCCATGCCGCCGACGGCGGGCGGCGCAAGGCACGCGACATCGCCGAGGCGATGGAGATCCCCTCGAGCTATGTGCCGCAGATCCTGGCCGAACTGGTGCGAGCGGGGCTCGTCAGCTCCGAAGCCGGCCGCAGCGGTGGGTACGTCCTCGCGCGTCCGCCCGACCAGATCAGCCTGCTCGACGTCGTGCAGTCGGTGGACGGCGAGATGGTCTCGACGGTCTGCGTGTTGCGTGGTGGACCGTGCCGTTGGGATGACATGTGCGCGGTGCACGTCCCGTGGGCGAGGGCGCAGCAAGCCATGCTCGTCTCGCTCGGAGAGACCAGCCTGGGGGACCTCGTCGAGATCGACGCCGCCCTCGAAGGCGGCACCTACGAGGTTCCTGACGACGTGGCCCGCCCCCTCCACGGCCCAACCACGGCTGCCTGACCCGGCAGCGTCGAGCGCTGGGTACCGGGACCGCGGCGTCGAACGTCGGTGCCGGGTGCTCGTTGACGGCTGGGGGGTCAGCCGTCGACCACGACGATCTGGAGCTCCATACCTGCATCGCGGTGGCCGGGGATCGAACACCAGGCAACGGTCGAGGTGGAGAAGGGGCCGAAGTCGAAGGTCGCGGCGCTCCCCGGATCGACGTCCCCGGACTCCCATCCGTCGTCGAGCACCAGGTCGTGCACGATGCCGCCTTCGTTCCTCAGGTGCAGGGTGAGCGTCTCTCCAGCGGGCACCTCGATCCGGTCGGGCTCGAAGTAGATGTCCTCGGCGATGACCTGGACATCGACATCATCTGGCACCGCCGCGTCCAGGGGTGCGGCGACGCAGCCCGCGGCGAGCACTGCGGCCACGGCCATGACCGTCCTGACCTGACGCATCGTCGCTGGTCCTCCCGGTCCGTCCGTGAGATCGACATGTAGTCTAGTGCAGAACGTTAAGTGCGTAACTGACTATAGTTGGTTCCCGTGAGGGCGAGCACAGGGAGAGCGCCGGATGACGCGTACCAGTAGCGACGAGCGGGCCAGGTCCGGCGGTTCGACCCGACCGGCGGATCCCCGACGGGGGATCCGCCGCCTCGCGCTCACGAGCACGGGCGCCACGCTGCTGCTGATCGCCATGGGCGGCGCGGTGCGCGCCACCGACTCCGGCCTGGCCTGTCCAGACTGGCCGGCGTGCTACGGCAAGTGGATCCCTCCGGCCGATGTGAACATGTGGTTCGAGCACAGCCACCGGTTGTGGGCGGGCGTCGTCGGCTTGCTGATCCTGTGGCTGACGGTGCTGGCCTTCGCTCGGCACCGTGACGACCCGCGCCTGTGGCGCATCGGTGCGCTGGCGTGCGTGCTCGTCCTTATCCAGGCCGGGCTCGGAGCGGCGGTGGTGCTGTTGCACCTGCGGGCCGGGTTGGTGACCTCACACCTGGCGATGTCCTGGATCATCGTGGCCTGCCTGGTCGTGATGGTGGCCCTCGCGCGCCGTCCCGCGGTGGACCCTCCGGGGGATGGTCCGACCCGCCAGCTCGAGCGGACCGTGGGACGCTGGTCGGCGATCGTCGCGGTCGCCGTACTCGCGCAGGGATCCTTGGGCAGCCAGGCGACGGGTCGCGGTGCCGCGTACGTCTACAACGCCGTGCCGTTCTGGCTGGCGGACCAGCCCTGGACCGGCCATATCCGCGAGGTGTTGCACCTCACCCACCGGTTCGGCGGCTACCTCGTCGCCGCTGCGGTGATCTGGCTCGCCGTCTTCGCGATCCGACGTTGGCGCTCGACACCAGGGACGCCGAGGTGGATCGCGATCGTGCCGGCGACCGCGGTGGCGTTGGTCGTCGTCCAGGTGGGGCTCGGGGTATCGAACGTGCTCACCAGGGCCGAGGTGTGGAGCGCCATCGGGCACCTGACCGTCGCCAGTTGGCTCTGGACCGCGGTGGTGGCTGGCGCTGCCCGCGGACTCACGCAACCAGCGCCCCGGAGCCAGGACCCCGTGGACGGGCCGGCCCCCGCCGAGGACGTCGTCGTCTCGCGTTGAGCCGTACGCTCGCCCTTGACGAAGCCTGGAAGAGCCGCCCGCCTGGGCTCACCACCGACGAGTGAGGGGCCGTGGCCGGAGACGGTGGACGAGATGTGCAGGGAGCCGCCCCTGAGCGAGGGGCGTGGCGTGCACTGATCGTCGCCACCTTCGCCTATACGACGACCTTCTGGGCATGGGGTCTGCTGTCTCCTCTCGCGCCGGACTACCGGGTTCTGCTGGAGTTGGCGCCGTTGCAGGTCTCGCTGCTGGTCGCGGTCCCGGTGATCCTGGGTTCGATCGCCCGGATCCCTCTCGGTGCGGTGACCGACCGCTACGGCGGACGCCTGGTCTTCAGCCTGCTCTGCCTCGTGGTGATCCCGCCGCTGCTGCTGCTCGCCGCCTTCGAGGCCTACCCAACGTTGCTCCTCGGCGCACTACTGCTGGGGGTGTCGGGCGCTTCGTTCGCGGTCGGGGTCCCCTTCGTCAACGCCTGGTTCCCGCCCGAGCGGCGCGGAACGGCGCTGGGCATCTACGGACTGGGCGGCGTCGGCACGGGGATCGCTGCGTTCACGACCCAGCCCTTCGCCGGTGTCACCTCCCGAACCGGCGTGTTCCTCCTGGTCGCTGCGGTCATGTTCCTCACGGCCGCCGTGACGTGGACGTTGGGTCGCGACGCGCGCGGGTGGGAACCGCAGCTCGCGCCGGTCCGTGAACGGCTCCGCAAGGCGCTGAGCCTGCGCCTGACCCTCGACCTTGCGGGTCTGTACGCCATCACCTTCGGTGGGTTCGTCGCCTTCGGTGTCTACCTGCCGACCTACCTGCAGGTGACCTACGGACTGGAGGTGGGTGACGCTGCGGCTCGGACGGGTGGCTTCATCCTGCTCGCCACACTCGCGCGTCCCGTCGGCGGGATGCTGGCCGATCGCTTCGGGGGGCCGCAGGTCTTGGTGTGGGGACTCGGGCTCGTCGGGTTCGGGGCGTTCGCCCTCGCCTTCGAGTTCCCGCTCACCGCCGCGACGGCGGCGTTCCTCGTGGTGGCGGCTGCGCTCGGGACCGGTAACGGTGCCGTGTTCGCTCTGGTGGGGCGGCGCTCACCGCAGACCTCGGTCGGAGCCGTGACCGGGTTCGTCGGGGCGGCCGGCGGGCTCGGAGGGTTCCTGCCCCCGTTGGTGATGGGTGCGGCGTTCCAGGTCACCGGGTCGTACGCGATCGGCCTGATGCTGCTGTCCATCGTCGCCTTCGCGGGGCTGATCTACACCGCTTGGCGGTTCATCGCGGAGGACCGCCGCGCGGCTCGGCAAGCCTCCATGCACTCCAACGGGTGACGGAGCCGGGCTCGCATGTGGGCCAGGCTCCGAGCGTCCCACCTCGACGTCGCGGATGCGGGTCCGATCCGCTCATCCACCCCACCTTGACGATAAACCATAAGTACGATAGAAAACGTTTAGTAACCTACGCGCAGTAGGGTGGTGTCGCACGCCGAACCCAACAGGAGGTTGAGGTGCCCGAAGCCTCCGTCATCCACCGGGCGCTCGCCAGCCCGACGCGCGAGCGCCTGCTGGACGTGTTGCGTGCGGCGGATGCGCCGATGTCCTCACGGGAGCTCGGATCGGCTGTTGACCTGCACCCGAACACGGTGCGCAGCCACCTCGGCATCCTGGTCAACGCTCGGTTGGTCTCCTGTTCACGACGGGCGCCGTGCGGGCGTGGACGTCCTCAGCACGTGTACGCGGCGATCGACGAAGCGGGTGTCATCCCCCGGCGCCTCGATGAGCAGAGCTACGACCTGCTCGCCGCGGTACTCGCCGACCGCGTTCGGTTGGATCACCCCGACGCTGGGGTGGTGGTCGAGGAGACGGCCGCCCGTTCGATGGAGAGCCGTATCGGGAGTGATCCGCCACCCGCGACCGATGAGGAGGCGGTCGGGCGGTTGGTCGAGGAGCTCGCGGTCCTCGGTTTCGCGTCGCACACCCTGGGCAACGACGACGGATCCGTGTGTCTGGTTGCCGATCGTTGTCCGATCGCCGCGGTCGCCCGCACCTACCCCGACGTCGCCTGTTCCTTCCACCGTGGGGTCGTTCGGGGGCTGCTTGGCAACCTCGGGGGACGGGTCGGGCTCGCCGGGTTCGAGGTCGACCCGGCAGGCGAGGTCTGCCGAGCCACCCTCCGGACCGCAGCATGAACGTGTCGTCGAAGACCGGGACCTCGTTGCCACTGCTCGCTCCCGGCCACGGCAAGCCGCGGGGACGCTCGCCCTTCGGCGCGGCGGCTCCCAGCATCCTGGCGGCCCTGGGCTACGGCGCCGCCCTCGTGGTGTGGCTCGTCGCCGGAGACCTGCTGCCGGGCGGCCGGCCGTTCGCGGTGCACCTGTTCACGCTCGGCGTGCTCACCAACCTGGTGTTGACCTTCAGTGAGCACTTCTCCCGGACCGTGACGCGCACGGCAGGGGAGCGGGCCTGGTGGTGGCCGCTGGTCACCAACCTCGGCATCCTGCTGATCCTCGTGGGGTTACCCACACGGTTCCTCCCGGCGATGGCTGCCGGGGCGACCATCATGATCGCGGTGGTGTTCCTCGCGTACGTCCGGCTCCGGCGGATGCGCAAGGCCGCGGTCGGGGCTCGGTTCGGGTGGATCGTCCGCATCTACGAACGCGCCCACGGTGCGTTCATCCACGGTGCGGTCCTGGGTGCCCTGATGGGGATCGGGGTGGTGACCGGGACCTGGTTCGGCGCGACCCGCGTCGCGCACCTGCATGCCAACGTGCTCGGGTGGGGCGGGTTGACCCTGCTCGCGACCCTGGTCTTCTTCGGACCCACGATGGCTCGGACGCGGATCGAACCGGGCGCTGACGCACGAGCGGCCCGGGTGCTCCGGCACGCCGCCACGGCCCTGAGCGTCGCCGTCCTGCTGCTCTTCCTCGGCGGTCTGGGTGGTGCCTGGACCACCGGGATGAACGCCGCGGCCGGGTTCGCGCTCGTCGTGTACGCGATCGCGACCACGCTGGTGTGTCTACCGGTGGGACGCGCCGTGTGGAACGCGCGGGTCACCGCTGCTCGGCCGCTCGTGATCGGGGTCTGCGTGTGGTTCCCGTTGGTGGTGTGGGCCGATGCCGTGGTCGTCGCGACGGGGTCGTGGCGCTGGCTCGATGCGCTCGGTGTCGTGGCCCTCACCGGCGTG
>SKNK01000379.1 GCA_007120565.1 Nitriliruptoraceae bacterium
AACGATGCCGTGAAGATGCTCGAGTCGCACTACGCGACCGCCGAGGAGATCGACACGGCGATGAAGCTCGGGTGTGGGTACCCGATGGGCCCGTTCGAACTGATGGACGTGGTCGGCCTCGATATCGCGCTGGCCATCATGGAGCGGCTCAAGAACGAGTACCGTCAACCCTCGTACGAGCCGGCGCCTCTGTTGCGCCACCTGGTGGATGCCGGGTTCCTCGGCCGCAAGGCCGGACGCGGGTTCTACGTCTACGACTGAGGTGTGTGGCCGAGCCGGTGCCGTGCGTTCAGTCCCGGTTCGTTGCCGACGAGGGAAGCCCACGGTCATGAGCGTGCCCGAGATCCCGGAATACCTGCCGGAGGTCGGCGGGGATGACCCCTCGGACGTGGCGGGGCTCACCGGCCACGTGATCTGGCTGCTCCGCGATCTGGCCTCGGACCCGCGGGTGCCGTGGCGGGCCAAGGCGGTCGCCGGTGGTGCGATCCTGTACGTGACCCCCGGTCTGCGTCGCCTGCTGCCCCGCCTGCCAGGGGCGGCGGTGGTCGAGCCCCTCGTGCTCGCCGTCGCGCTGCGCCACCTGGTGGCGGCCGCCGGCTACGAGGTCGTCAAGGAGACCTGGCGCGGCGACGATGCCGGGTTCGTGTGGCTGCTCATCCTGACCGGCATCGATGCGTGATGTTCCCTCCGCGCCGGCCGGATCCGTTCCTCCCGCAACTCGATGGGTACGAGGTGATGCGGGTTCCAGGGGTCCGCGCCATCAAGCCGTACGCCTGCCCTGGCTGTCACCAGCACATCGAGCCCGGCGTCGGACACGTGGTCGCCTGGCCCGAGGACCTGGTCGACGACCGACGCCACTGGCACGTGCACTGTTGGCGGATCGCTGCAAGGCGGGGACGAACCACGTGAACGTCCGTCCACAACCGAGCCACTAGGGTCGTGACGAAGCGCAGGGGCTGTGCTTCGTCTGGGGATCGGGATGGGTATGAGGGGCAAGCATGTTCGGCGTGCAGCGATGTCGGTAGCCGGGGCAGCACTGATGGCCATGAGCCTGTCAGCCTGCGATGGTGAGCTCGACCTGAGTTCGCTCTTCGGGGAGGAGGGGAACCAGCCCGGCTCGGTGGAAGCCACCGAAGACGGCGAGGTAGCCGTACCAGCCGGGTCCGCCGAGTCGGTCGGATCCGTTCCGGCGGAGACCGCCGACGCCGGCACGTCGACCTCGGAGCAAGCCACCGACGTCGATGCTGACAACGCCGAGGATGCGGCAGCTGCGGAGGATGACCAGACCGGGCCGGAGGAGTTGTGGCTGTACAGCGATGAGCTTCACGATATACCGACCCCCGTTCCTGGCACCGCCGAAGTGGCCGTTGCCGGCACGACCTACGTCGTCGAGGACCTCGGATGCTCGATCGACGACGACTACGTCGGGTTCCTGGCGAGGTCAGAGTCGCAGGGTGAGCAGGTCGAGGTCCACGCGTTCCGCGGTACCGGCGGCGGGATGGAACAGGAGGGGTTGCAGCTCACCCTGGTCGGCGGAACCGATGCCCGTGAGCTCAACGCCATCGGGATCGTCCAGGTGCAACGGCTTCCGGGCCAGGCGCCAAGCTTCCTCCAGGGTTCGGGCGACTATCCGACCGTCCGTGTCGTTGGGGATCAGATGACCGTCGTCGGCACCTTCCTCAACATGGGCGGCGACCCCGAGACCGAGGGCGAGTTCACGATGGCCGCGGACTGCAGTTGATCCCCGGTGGTCGGCCGACCGGGAGTCGGCGGCGAGGTTCCTGGTGCCTTCTGGGCCTGGATACCCTCACGGGTCGTCTGCCCGAAGGGTCGTCGTGAGCAAGAAGCAGCATCGCAAGCAGGTCGCGCGCGCGCGGGAGAAACGGCAGCAGGACAAGTTCCAGCGCCGTACCACCCGCAACCGCTGGATCATCCTGCTGATGGCAGGGTTGATGGTCCTGTCGTTGATCGCTATCCCGCTCACCCAGTGGCTTGCCCAACGAGGTGACGCGGCGGCTCCGGAACCTGGGGACGTCGAGCCTGAGGACGTCGAGCCACAGGAAGAGTCGCAGCCCGAGGCCGCCCCCACCGCGGATCGGGCGGACGCCTACGACGAACCTTTCGACATGACGATCGATCCGGAGGCCACCTACGCGGCGACCTTGTCGACGGACATGGGTGAGATCGTGGTACAGCTCGACCCTGATGGTGCGCCGACGGCGACCAACAACTTCGTCAACCTCGCTCGTGATGGGTACTACGACGACGTCATCTTCCATCGCGTGATCGAGGGCTTCATGATCCAGGGTGGTGACCCGACGGGGCTCGGGACGGGGGGACCTGGGTACCGGTTCGAGGACGAACTCGGTCCCGCCGAAGACCTGGTGGCTGAGGAGGGTGGCTACCCGCGCGGCACCCTGGCGATGGCCAACGCGGGTCCTGACACCAACGGTTCACAGTTCTTCATCGTGCATCAGGACTACCCGCTGCCTGCGGCCTACACCGTGTTCGGCGAGGTCGCCGACGGCTTGGAGGTCGTGGACGAGATCGCCACGGTGCCGACCGAGAACGACCGTCCCGTCGACCCGGTGGCGATCCGCTCGATCACGATCGACGAGGGCTGACCATCCGCCGTGGGCTGCGCCGAGCCGTGCCCCTAGGCTGGCCGTAACGCACGTGCGTCGCACCCTGCCCGACCGTCCCCACTACACCTCGACCCAGGAGTTCCCCGTGGCACAGCAGTACTCGAGCCCGCCCGAGATGGTGATCGACATCGACAAGAGCTACACGGCGACGATCCGTACCAACAAGGGCGAGATCACCGCCAAGCTCTTCGCCGACGAGGCGCCCAACACCGTCAACAACTTCGTCTTCCTCGCCCGTGAAGGCTTCTATGACGGCGTGATCTTCCACCGTGTCATCGAAGGCTTCATGATCCAGGGCGGCGACCCGACCGGCACCGGCACCGGCGGACCCGGCTACAAGTTCGCCGATGAGACCGCCGCCTCCCGCAAGCACGGGTACAAGATGGGCACCCTGGCGATGGCCAACTCCGGGCCGAACACCAACGGCTCGCAGTTCTTCGTCATGCACCAGGACTACGGGTTGCCGCCGCAGTACTCGGTCTTCGGCAAGGCGATCGACGGGCTCAACGTCGTCGACGACATCGCAACGACCGAGACGAATGCGGCCGACAAGCCCGTCGAGGACGTCGTCATCGAGACGATCGAGATCACGGAAGCCTGAGCGGTTGCGTTCAACGCCCCTGGTGTCCGCCGTGCGCCAGGGGCGGGTCTTCCTGACTCAGCCCGCCGCACCGGCCGGCAGCTGGAAGACGACCGAGGCTCCTGGACCCTCAGCGATCCAGATCTGGCCACCGTGGGCCTCGATGAGCTCCTTGGCGATCGCCAACCCGAGGCCGGCCCCACCTGCCTGACGTTCTCGGGCGGAGTCGGGGCGCGAGAACCGGTCGAAGGCGATCTCAGCGAATCCCGGGGGGAAGCCAGGGCCATCATCCTGGACCCGAACCTCCGCTACGCCATCCACGGAGCCGGCTGAGACCGTGACGGTCCCGCCTCGAGGGGCGTGGCGGATCGCGTTGTCGATCAGGTTGCGTGTGACCCGGTTCAGTGCCAGTGGGTCGGCGTTGGCCATGATCGAACCGTCCGCCTGCAGGTGCAGGGACACCTCGGCGTTCTCCGCGACCGGCGTCGCTGCTTCGACGGCCCCATCGACGATCTCGGTGAGGTCGATGGCGAACCGGTCCAAGCGGAGGTCGCCGGCGTCGAGCCGGGCGAGGACGAACAGGTCGTCGACCATGCGGCCGAGGAGGTCGACGTCGGTCGCCATGGCGGCGAGGTAGCGATCGGGGTCGGAAGCGACACCATCCTGTATCGCCTCGAGGGCAGCTCGCACGCTGGCCAGAGGGGTGCGCAGATCGTGGCCGATCGATGCCAGCAGCCGGCGGCGAGCGGCTTGTCCCTGCTCACGTTGGACCTCCAGCTCAGATAGCCGCTCCACCATGCGATCTACCGACCGCGCGAGCTCACCGACCTCGTCACGTCGTTCGATCCCGGTGGTGACCTGGAGGTCTCCGTCAGCGACCCGCCGTGCCGCGTCCGCGACCTGACGGAGGTCCTGGGTGAGTGGTCCGGTGACGCCGAAGGCCACCAGCGCTCCCAGACCCGACCCGAGCGCCAGCGCGCCGAGCACGAACCGAACGTCGGCGGGGGAGAGGAACATGGTCACGGCGGAGGCTCCGACCACCACGGCGGCCAGGGCCACGGCCGTGAGCGCCACGACCAGGACCGTCCACCGCAGCGACCGGAGCCGTCGGTGGCTCCGCAACAACCACCAGCAGACGAGCCCGGCGAGGAGGGCCGCGACGGTCACCAGCGTGTAGAGCGTGAAGCGTTCCCGCGGCGTCGGCTGCATCGCGGCTTCGGACGCGATGAGCGCCGCTCCGGTGAGCAGCACCGCGACGATGATCGAGACCTTCATGGTTCGAATCGGTAGCCGACGCCTCTGACCGTCACCAGCCACCGAGGCTGGCTGGGGTCCGGTTCCAGCTTCTGGCGCAGGTGACCGACGTGGACGGTCACCGTTGCCGGGTCCTGCCACTCTGGGGAGGAATCCCAGACGTGGGTCAGCAGCTGCGCTCGGGTGAACACCTGCCGAGGGGCGTGGGCGAGGAAGGTCAGCAGATCGAACTCGCGGCGGGTCAACTCGATGGGCTGGTCAGCGACGAACACCTCGCGGGTCACCTCGTCGACCCTCAGGTCTCCGAAATGCAGTGGCGCGCGGGGGATGGTGGGTGCGGTGCGTCGCAGGACGGACGCCACCCGAGCGACGAGTTCTCGCGGAGAGAAGGGCTTGACGACGTAGTCATCGGCGCCGAGCTCCAGTCCGTGGATCCGGTCTCCCTCCTCCCCCCGGGCCGTGAGCACGATCACCGGGATGGCGCCGCCCTCGCGAAGTTCACGAAGCACGCTCAGCCCGTCGATCTCCGGGAGCATGAGGTCGAGAACGACGAGGTCGATCTCCTGCTCCCCCACGAGTCGCAGGGCAGAAGCGCCGTCGGCTGCGAAGCTGACGGTGTACCCCTCCTGCTCGAGGTACCGCGTCACGACCTCGCGAACCATCGGCTCGTCATCGACGACGAGCACGTGGAGGTTCGGGAACTCGTCGGTCCCCGCGACGGTTGCGGCCATGACCCAAGCCTACGACCGTTGGCGCGGGCCGAACAGGTCGGGAGTCAGACTTTCGCTGGACTTGTTGATGCCTTGTGCGAAGGTTTCCCGGTGCGTGGGTCACTGGTGGTTCCGACAACCCAGGTCCGCGCCAGGCGAGGAGTCAACCGGTGTCTGCCCCGATCGATGACGCTGCCGGTACCCAGCCGTCGGCGCGACGTCCACCTTGGCGTCGACCGGCGGTGGTGGCGATCGCTGGTCTGGCAGCCGTGGCGCTCGTGGTCGTCTTGGTGCTCTTCCAACCGCAACGCCTGTTGTACGACGTCGCCGTCGACGACGAGTTCCCGGCGGTTGAGGACGCGGATGCCTCGAGCGATCCGGTGGAAGAGCCGGAGGTAGAGGAACCGGCTGACGAGGTCGACAGGTCGGTCGAAACGGAGGAGAACGCGGACCCCGCCTCGGAAGTCCATCCGCAAGAGGAGGGGGACGACGGCGATCAGCACGACCCTGCTTCCGAAGAGCCTGCGACGGAGCAGCCGACGGACCCGGTCGCTCTGGCCACCGGGACCTTCGAGTCCCGCAACCGCTACACGACCACCGGGACCGCGACGGCCTTCGAACTACCGGACGGCACCCGGACGTTGCGGCTCGAGGACTTCGAGACCACCAACGGACCTGACCTCTACGTCTACCTGACGGTGGGGGACGCCTCGGACAGCGACGAGGATCTGGACGTCGACTTCGTTGACCTCGGCGATCTGCGCGGCAACGTCGGCAACCAGAACTACCCGATCCCCGACGACGTCGACCTGGACCGCTACGACACCGTGGTCATCTGGTGTCTGCGGTTCACCTCCAGCTTCGGGGTCGCTGATCTCACGGCTGACGTCGCGGAGTGAGCGGGCTCGCACGCGGATCCGGTGCGCTGCCCCTCGCAGCGGGCACCTCGCCTGACTTCGGCAGCGGTTGCACGCGCGTGGGTCAGTCGACCGTCACCGTCGCCGGCGCTGTGCCGTCCTATCGAAGCTCCTGCGCCCGGTCGAGCCAGATCGTCACCGAGCGGGGGACTCGGCAACGCAGATGACTCCCGTGTTGCCGTCCTGGTCGGCTATCACGGTGAGCGACGGCGCGTTGCGGTCATCAACGACGGTCCCACCCGCGGCGACGGCGGCAGCGATCCGTTGCTCGGCCACCTCGTGCGCCACGTACACCTCGACGTGGAACCGCTGACGCGGGGTCTCGTGCTCGTCGATGTCCCCGAACCACAGGTTCGGTACCCGTCCCGTTGCGTCGCGGATCTCGTCGCTGGGGGACCCGTGGCCCTGGGCCTCGGCGTTCCCGGTCAGCAGGGCGGCCCACACCGGGGCGATGGTCTGGGAGCGCGCCGTGTCGAGGCCGAGCTCGATGACGCTGACCGAGGCCGGGTGGGCGTCGAGCTTGTGGTCGGCGGCGATCTCGGTGATCCGTCGGGCGCGGTCGAGGTCCTTCTGGGTCACCCATTCGACGACGTGTTCGGTGCCTTCGCCGTCGCGGTAGATGGCGTCGGCGCTGACCAGCTTGAGGTCGACGTACCCATCGCCGATCGACA
>SKNK01000057.1 GCA_007120565.1 Nitriliruptoraceae bacterium
CCTTCGCCGACCTGGCACCCACACCAGCGACCGCCGATCTGCGTGGAACCGCGTGCGTCTGATCGGGTGAGCCGGAAGGGATCTCAGCCCACACCCTCTCCAGGCCCAGTGTGACCAACCACTGCGAACACAGAAGTGGCAGGGTCGAGGTCGGCGACGAACGGTGGGACGCGGTGGTCGCGACGACACGTGGAACCGCGCCGTCCCGGCCACCCGGAGGATCTACTCCGCGCTGTCGAGCGCCCGGATCAGCAGCGAGACCATCTGGGCCCGCGTGACCGTGCCGCCAGGGTTGCAGGTCGTCTCGGTCACGCCCGTGGTGATACCCGCCTCGGCCTGTGCGAGACCGCCGCTGTCGTCCAGTGCGAGGATGCCATCGCCCCCACCGGTCACGTACAGCGTGCCGTCCGGTCCGATCGCTGCCGTGCCCAACGAAGCGAACGCGCCCATGTTGAGGTCACCCTCGCTCTCGAGTCCGAGTTGGCCCGCGATGCGACCTAGCGGCATCGTCCACTGAACCTCACCCGGTGGCGACAAGGGGATCACGACAGCTCGACGAACGCCCGCCGGAACCGGTCGAGATCGACACTCGCTTCGGGGTCCGCTACGCAGCGTTCCACCCCGTCCACCGCGAGCTGGACCCCGACACGGCGCAGAGCCTTGCTCGCCGCGGCGATCTGACGCAGCACCTGCTCGCAGTCCTCGCCATCGTCGAGCATCCGCTCGAGGGCTCGAACCTGGCCCTCGACCCGTCGCAGACGGGTTCGGGCACGTCGCACCGTGTCGTCGCCGAGCTCACGGACGTCCATGGTCAACCCTCCAGCTTGGGAAGCTCAGACCCTACGAGGTGGCAGGACCCGACGCCGATGCACACCGACCCGACCGGTCCCCCGCGCCGACACGCAGCCCGGGGGACCGGCCCACCGCACCTACCGCCGTGCCCGTCAGTTCCCCGGCAGCGGCAGTTGTGGGAGCGCCCACACCACGGCGAGCGTCGCGGCCATGGCCAGCAGGAAGGTCGCCGGCCACACCCGGACCGCAGGGACCACCTTGGCCATGCCCACGCCGCCGCGACGACGGTTGATCAGTTCGATCACGAACAACAGCGTGGTCGCCGCGGCCGACATCATGCAGAAGGGGCAGATCTCCCCGATCGGACCCAGTTGCAGGTAGACGAACCCCGCCGAAGACAGGACGCCGAACGCGGTTATCGGCAGCAGAGCGCGCTCGAGCCAGGCTGCACGGGTGTGCAGCAGGCTCGCCCCGGCAGTGATCATCGCGAGGTAGTACACAGCACCGATCAGCGCGAGCGGGAACGGACCAACGTAGGACCACGGGCTGGTGATCACGGCGATCGGCCCCTGTGGGTCCACCGACGCCGGCAGCGGCAGGACCCAGAAGTGGATCACGGTCAACAAGAAGCTGGCGGCCCATCCCACCACCGCGACCCCGATGAAGGCTCGCAGGAGCCCGGTGACAACCCGATCTCCTCCCTGCGCGTCACTCGGGGCCGTCGGCCCTGTCGTCTGCACTGCACGGTCAGTCATAACTTGCACCTCGTCAGATCAGTTCGGTGGTCGTGTGTTGGTGTCCCGTCCGAACGCGCGCTATCGCCTCGCGTCTATACCCCCTGGGGTATCGGTCGGTAGTCGCTAGAACGCACCACACCCCCTTCGCCCTTCCCATCTCCACGCTGGAACCGAGGATCCGTGACCTTCGGCCCTACGACTGCGGCCCGTCCGCGCGGCAGCGCCCAGACGGCCCGGTCGTGTGTCTCGGCCGATAGCGACGTTGGTCGTGCTGGTCCTCGTCGCGGTCCTGTCGACGGCCGGAGCTGCTGCCTCCGGGGCGACGGACCCCTGCGCCGGTCTCCCTCGGGCCTTCTTCGATGACGTGGGGCATGCATCGACCCCCCGCCGCTGGTGTCGACTGTTCGGTGTGGCACGGCATCGCCGAGGGCGCGACCTACGAGCGGCTCGGCACCGGCGACTCGCTACGCCGAGATCAGCTGACCTCCTTGCTCGATCGCGCGATCTTGACTGCGGGTGTCCAGCTACCGGATCCCGCCGAGCGACCGTTCACCGTCGTGCGGGGCGTCCACGCCGACGCCATCGGCAGGCTGGCCGAGGTCGTCTTCGTCGACTTCGAGAGCGTCGACCGGTGGGGCATGCTGGTCGTGCATGCCGAGCACGCTGAGGACATCGCCCGTGCCTTCGGTGACCTGCATGACCGAGACGTCCCGATCGCCCGGATCGAGCCGATCGAGCGATACGGCGGGTACGACAGCGCGTCGATGGACGCCAACAACACCTCAGCGTTCAACTGCCGGTTCGTGAGCGGGACCTCCCGGTTCTCGGAACACGCCTACGGCGGGGCGATCGACATCAACCCGAC
This sequence comes from Nitriliruptoraceae bacterium, assembly GCA_007120565.1. Lineage (GTDB taxonomy): Bacteria > Actinomycetota > Nitriliruptoria > Nitriliruptorales > Nitriliruptoraceae > CSSed11-175R1. The sequence goes on from SKNK01000057.1 coordinate 2,395, forward strand.
CCAGAACCCTTACGTACGCGGCAACACGGCGTTGCCATCAGAAGGTCGGGCCTACCTCGACCGCGACGACGTCCGGGCCGGGATGCTGGTCCGACCGGGCACCGTTGAAGCCTTCGACGACATCGGCTGGGGCTGTGGCGGGGACTGGAACACGCTCAAGGACTACCAGCACGTGAGCCTGACGGACAGGTGCCCCAGGCGGCGGTCCGCCCAGGAACCTGCAGCGTCGGCGATCACCAGTGGTACACCGTCGAGCACGCGCCGTCCGCAGACCTGACGGTCATCTCCGCGGGGGCGGCTCTGCCCCACCGGATCCTGACCGAGCCTCGCCGGCCTCCCTACCCGTGCCGGACGGCATCCGGAGTGGTGTGAGCACGCCGGCGAAAGCCCCGATGATCGCCGCGAGGACCGTTCCGAACGCGGCAGGAGTCTCGATGTCTGGCCGGAAGAGCATCCACACCCACGCCACCAGGCCGATGAGCAGGTACAGGGCCAGTGTGACCACGATGATGAAGGAGAGCCACTCCATCGGGCCTTCGCGATTGTTTGAGGCAGACACGATCCCCTCCCGGTTCGACGACAGCCAGGACCATCATGTCAGAGCGAGAGCAGGCTGTGCAGGGGCCGTTCCCCTGTGGTCGCTGCCGAAGCCCCCACACCGCACGCACCCGACGCATCCGACGGCCACGCCGATCGATCGGTGCCTAGACTCCGGCGGCGGGGATCGAGGATGGAGATGCGGCTCGTAGACCTGCTGGCAGGGCTGTCGCGGCTCGCTGACCTGGGGTTCGGGATCCCGGCGGGCGAAGCGTTGCGATCGTCTGCCCTCGCGGCACTGCTCGGGCGCTCCCTCGACGTCGCCGACGACGATCTGCGGGCCGCGATCTACACGGCGATGTTGCACCACGTCGGCTGCACTGGCTACGCCCACGAAGCCGGACAGGCGGTCGGTGACGAACTGACCATGTATGCCGTCACGGCGCAGACGAATCTGGCCAACCCGAAGGAGGTGTTCACCACCTTCCTCCCGGGCATGCTCGCGGGACGGCCGCTGTCAGAACGACTCCGCCTCACCGCCGTCACCCTTGCCAAGGGCCGGCGCATCGGCGCCGAGTCGACCACCGCGGCCTGTGAGGTCGGCCGCGACGCCGCACGACGGCTCGGCCTGGCCTCGGAGGTCCAGAACAGCCTCTACCGCTCCTACGAGTGGTGGAACGGCAAGGGGGTGCCGGACGGGCTGTCAGGTGACGCGATCCCCGTCGGAGCCCGCCTCGCCGCCATCAGCTCCACCGCGAGCCTCCTGGACACCGCCGCGGACCGAGCCAGGGTCGCCGAGGTGGTCCGCGGTGGCAGCGGCGTCCTGTTCGACCCGGAGATGGCTCACCACCTCGGCGAGCATCTCGACGAACTGCTGAACGTGCTCGCGGTGCGAGACCCGTACGAGGTGGTGCTGGAGGCCGAGCCCTACCCGGTCGCGCAGGTCCTGGACCCTCAGCTGATCGAGGTGGCGACGGTGTTCGGCGATCTCGCGGACCTCAAGACCCCACACCTGCACGGGCACTCCCGGGGTGTCGCTCGCCTCGCCCGCGACGCGGGTGCTCAGCTTGGGCTCGAGGGTCAGGACGTCGAGGATCTCGAGGTAGCCGCGCTGCTCCACGACGTCGGACGGGTCGCGATCTCCGCGTCCGTCTGGGACAAGCAAGGCGAGCTCACCCGGCACGAGTGGGAACAGGTGCGCCTGCACGCGTACCACTCGGAGCGGATCCTGGCGGGCTCCGAACGTCTCGCCCACCTCGCCCCGCTGGTGGGGATGCACCACGAACGCTGCGACGGCAGCGGGTACCACCGGGGCTGCGACCGAGGCGAGCTTCCCGTGGCCGCTCGTGTACTCGCGGCCGCGGACTGCTACCAGGCCATGACCCAGCCCCGGCCGCATCGGCCAGCGCTCGACCCGGAACAGGCCGAGGAACAGCTCCGGGGCGACGTGCGCGCCGGACGGATCGACGAGGAGGCGGCCAACGCGGTCCTCGCGGCAGCCGGCCACGCCGTCGAGGTGCGCCGCGAGATTCCGGCAGGGCTGACCGACCGTCAGGCCGAGGTGCTCGCTTTGATCGCTGCGGGATGCACCAACCGAGAGATCGCGGAGGAACTGGTGATCTCTCGCCGGACCGCGGAACACCACGTGCAGCACATCTACGCGAAGATCGGTGCCTCCAGCCGTGCTGCCGCGGCGCTGTTCGCGATGGAACACGACCTGCTCGCGTAGCGGCTCGAGCAGCGGTAGCCGCAGGTCGAGTGGGCGCAGATAGGTAGCCCTACCGATGACAGCCGTCCCCACAACGGCCATGCTGTCCTCGAGCGTGGGAGCACCGCAAGCGACACTCGAGGGCACCGATGACCACCACCGACGCAACCGCGACGAAGACCCCTTCCTCGGACGGGACCGAGATCGCGTGGTTCACCAGCGGCGATGGGCCGCCACTGGTCCTGGTCCACGGCGTGCTCGGAGACCACGCACGGTGGGACGTGCTACGTCCTCACCTCGAACCACACTTCACGGTCCACGCCATGGACCGGCGGGGCCGCGGTGCCAGCGGGGATGCCGATGACTACGACGTCGAGCGCGAGTTCGAGGACGTCGCCGCGGTCGTCGATGCCGTTGCCTCCGACACGGGCGGTCCGGTCGACGTCTACGGCCACTCGGGCGGGGCGAGTTTCGCGCTCGGGGCAGCAACGTTGACCACCAACCTCCGCCGGTTGGTGCTCTACGAGCCGGCGCTGGACTCGAGCGCCTTGGTGACGGACGAACAGCTGGAGCGCATCGATGCGCTGTTGGCAGCCGGCGACCCCGATGCGGTGGTCGAGATGTTCTGTCGCGAGGTGCTGCACATGGACGACGACGCGATCGCGACCTACCGGGCCCAGCCCTCGTGGGAAGCGCGCGTCGCGGCCGCCCACACCCTGCCACGGGAGCTGGGGATCCCGGCGGACCAGCTGTTCGACCGTCATCGGGCCGCACAGGTCAGCGTGCCGGTCCTGCTGTTCCAAGGCAGCGCGACCCCGACCGGGTTCAAGGATGCACTGGCGCACGTCGCCGCGACGCTGCCGGATGCCCGGGTCGTCGACCTCGACGGCCAAGGACACACCGCCGACGTACTGGCACCCGAGCTGGTGGCCGCGGAGCTCTCCGCCTTCTTGCGCTGAGCGGCGACCGGCCCACCGACCGACCCACCGACCGAGACGGGCGCACCTCCCGCACGACCTCGAGAGCAGCAACCGACCCATGGAGGACACGATGAGCAAGGACCGGGACACCCACACGATCGCACACACGACCTCGCGTGACGGCACCTGGATCGCGTGGTTCACCAGCGGCGACGGCCCACCTCTGCTGCTGATCCACGGCAGCGCGGGCGACCACAGCCGGTGGGACACGCTACGTCCCCATCTGGAGCCGCACTTCACGGTCCACGCGATGGACCGGCGCGGGCGGGGCGCCAGCGGCGACGGCCCGGAGTACGCCATCGAACGCGAGCACGAGGACGTCGCCGCCGTCATCGATGCCATCGCCGAGGAGCACGGCCAGCCGGTCGACGTCTACGCCCACTCCCACGGCGGGTACGCGGCCTTCGGGGCCCCACCGCTGGCCACCAGACTGCGGCGGCTGGTGCTCTACGAGGCCTGGCCGATGGAGGACCCCTCGGCGATCACCCCACCCATGGAGTTCGTGGAACGGATGGAGGCGCTGCTCGCCGAGGGCAAGGACGAACAGGTCGTCGAGACGCTCTTCCGCGACGCGGTCGGCTCCACCGAGGAGGAGCTGGAGATCGTGCGTTCCCAGCCGTCGTGGCCAGGTCGCGTCGCCGCTGCCCACACGCTCCCACGCGAGCTGCGGGTGCACGACGAACACCGCTTCGACCCGAGGCAAGCGGCCCGGATCACGGTCCCGACGCTGCTGCTGGTGGGCGCCGACGCCCCCGACCGCTTCCAGCCACAACCCGTCCTCGAGGCGCTGCCCGACGGCCACATCGCCGAGCTTGCGGGCCAGGAACACGAGGCGGACATCGTTGCCCCCGAGCTCGTCGCGGAACAGCTGGTCGCCTTCCTCCGGGACGACACCTGACCGGCACCCGATGGGCGTCCGACCGGCGCTGATGACCCGGCACCCGCCCGGCGCAACCGCGGAACAGCCACCTACTACCTCGACGGGAGCGAACCTCGAAGCACGGCGCCGAGCGTACTGGGCCGCAGAAGCAGGCTCGGCGGATCGACCAGGACCACGACTCGGAGCAACCGTCCGGTGAGCCGCGGGTCGTCCGCGGCCGCGGCCTGCAACCGGGCGAGGTAGCGGTTCAGC
>SKNK01000170.1 GCA_007120565.1 Nitriliruptoraceae bacterium
GTCGAGGCCGGGCAGCTCTGAACGGTCTGGCCCGCCGGGCTGACCGGGGACCGTCTCCGCAGCCGGTCGCTGCTTCGCCGGTACCTCACCGCTCGGAGCACGGTCAGCCGGACTCGGGATCGTGATGCCGACCCGGTCAGCGACGTCGGAGAGGACCTGCTGTGCTGGTGCCGGCAGCGCACCGAAGCTGGCAAGGGTCACGACGAGGGCGACCGCTGCTGCAGCGCTGATACTGGCCGCGCGGAGGATGCGTGGACTGGCGGGCGCAACTGCCGCCGCTTCCTTGCGCATCGCGGCGAGGTGGCGGTGAGCCGTCATCTCATCGGGGCCGGCCTGAAGCACCTCTGCACTGCGATCCAGGAAGGCGGCGAGACGTGGGTCGCCCCAGGTGGCGTTGGCCAGTTCGTCACGCAGTCCGTCGCCTGAGCCTGGGGTCTCGGAACCCCCATGGCCGCCCACGCCCGACCCCCCCGCCGACGCGGGGTGGTCGTTGGCGCCCTCGTCGGGCCCGGGCCGGTTGTTCATGTCATCCATGTGAGCGCCCGTCAGGCTCGGTAGGCGACGACGTATCTGGGTGTGCGCGGTCTCCGAGCAAGGTGCGGAGGCGGTCGAGCCCGCGCTTGCTCAGGGCTTTGACGGCATCGGGGGTCCGGCCAGTGGCCTCGGCGGTCTGGGCGACATCCATGTCAGCGAGCAGTCGGAGCAGCAGCACCTCACGCTGGCTCTCGGTGATGCGGTCGAGGACACCGAGGACATCGTCGAGTTCGAGTTCTGCCAGCGCTTCGGGCTCTGCACCCTCTACAGAGGGCAAAGAGGCCTCCAGCAAGGTGGTCTCCCGGGCCTCAGAGGGCTTGCGACCGCGGCTGCGTCGTGCGTCCAGGAGTCGCCGATGCGCGATGGTGAAGACCCACGACCGGAACCCCGCTTCGTCACCTTCGAACCTGCGAAGGTCACGCACCACCTGCAGCATCGTTTCACCCAGAAGATCGTCCGGATCGGGTGAGCGTTGGGCGCGCAGGTACCCCAGGATCGGGCCCGCAAGGTCGTGATAGATCTCGGCCCACGCCGAGTCCTCGCCGCGCCGGGCGGCGATCAGGACCTCGTTGAAACGTTCGCCGAGCGTCATGCACCCCCGGATCGACGTGCAGACCGTACGTCGTTGGTCCGCCAGTAGGCTTGTCGGCAGTCCCGATCTTGGCTGGAGGAGTGGTGGACATCGGTACCACGCTCTCCGGCACCACCCGCGTCGCGCAACGGTATGCCGGTGCCACGGTCGTCGTAACCGGCGGTGCCGGTTTCGTCGGCGCCCACCTGTGTCGTGCCCTCTGCTCGGCAGGGCTACAGGTCATCGCGGTCGACTCGCTGATCACGGGCGATCGTCAGAACGTCGTCGACCTCCTGGACGATCCGAGTTTCGAGTTGGTGGAAGCCGATGTGCTCGATCATCTCGACGTCCTGGACGATCTGGCCGCGATCCTGCATCTGGCGTCTCCCGCCTCGCCGGTTGACTACCTGCGTCACCCGATCCACACCCTGAAGGTCGGCTCGATCGGGACGCTGCACACGCTGGGCGCCGCGAAGGCGACCGGTGCCCGGTTCCTGCTCGCATCGACCTCGGAGATCTACGGGGACCCTCAGGTTCATCCGCAGTCAGAGGACTACCTCGGCAACGTCGATCCGACGGGACCGCGCGGCGTGTACGACGAAGCCAAGCGTTTCGCGGAGGCGATGACCTACGCCTACCGCCGCGATCACGGCGTCGAGGTACGCGTGGCCAGGATCTTCAACACCTACGGCCCGGGGATGCGCAGCGACGATGGCCGCCTGGTCCCGACCCTGATCGGGCAGGCCCTGCATGGCGAGGCGTTGACGATCCACGGTGACGGTCAGCAGACCCGCTCGCTGTGTTACATCAGCGACCTGGTTGACGGCCTCCTGCGTCTGCTCGTTGCCGACCGGGAGCAGCCGGTCAACCTGGGCTCGGACGCCGAGGTGACCGTCCTTGAGGTCGCCCGACGGATCAGCGAGCTCGTCGAAGGCGATCACGAGGTGGTGCACATCCCCGCCGGGCCGGGTGACCCGCGGCGGCGACGCCCCGACCTGACCGTCGCCCGCACCGAACTCGGGTGGAGTGCCTCCGTGGCTCTCGACGACGGCCTGGCCAGGACGGTGGCCTGGGCACGCGAGCGCATGACCCGCTGACGCCATTGCCGCGCAACACGCCCGCGCCAGCTTCGAACGATCGACGAAGGGCCCGGTCGGAGGTGCTCGGCTCAGGCCCACGGCATCGTCACGGTCACTCCGCCACGGGAGCCACCTTCATGCGGACGTCGGCTGCGACCACACCTTCGCCGTCCGAGCGCACGAAGACCGGGTTGAGGTCGAGTTCCACGACCTCCGGCAGGTCCTCCACCATCGCGTTGATGCGATGCAGCAGGTCCTTCAGCGCGCCGACGTCGGCGGGCGGGGAGTTGCGGTAGCCGCGGAGTAGGGGAGCCATACGTAGCCCATCGAGCATGTCGTCGACATCGTGGTCGGTGAGCGGCGTGATGCGGACGCTCACGTCGCGGAGTAGCTCGACGAGGGTTCCCCCGGCGCCCGTAAGCACGATCGGCCCGAAGGACGGATCGTGGGTCACCCCCACCACCATCTCGATCCCCTCGGTGATCATCTCCTGGACCAGGAAGCGTTCGGCATGCTCCTCGAGCCCTTCGGCGACGAGCCGGTCCCGCATCTCGGTGATCGTGCGAGCGACCTCATCGGGCGTGGCGAGGTCGAGTGCCACCCCGCCGACGTCCGCCTTGTGGATCTCGGTCGCCAGCTTGACCGCCACCGGGCGGCCGATCCGGCGTTGGACGTCGGCGCCTTCCTCCGGGGTGGTCACCACCTCAGCGACGGCCAGAGGGACGCCGTAGGCGCCGAGGACGGTCGTCGCCTGCTCGGTCGTGAGCCACAAGCCGTCGTCGTGTTCGCCGCCAGCGAGGAGGCGGTCGATCTCGGCTCGCGCCATATCGCGCTGCAGCCCCTCCGGCTCGACGGGAGCGCCGAGCGGTCGGCGGCGCCACGTGGCGTACCGCGCGACGCGCCCGAGAGCTCGAGCCGCGGCCTCCGGGAAGCTGAACGACGGGATGCCTGCGGCCCCGAGTTCGCGGGGCTGGATCTGGGAGGACATGAACACCGAGACCACCGGCACGTGGTCGGGGACCCGCGTCCGCGCGTCGATCAGTGCGGTGGCGACCCCATCGGTGCCGGTGGCCCCCGCGGGGATGAACACGACGAACACGATGTCGACCTCGTCGGCGTTGCCGAGCACTTCGAGCGCTCGGCCGTAGGTCTCCGGTGAGGCCGAAGCGATCATGTCCACGGGGTTGCCGATGCCGGCCTCCTCCGGGAGGAACTCGCTGAGCTGCGCCTGGGTGCGCTCGGACAGCGTCGGTACCTCCAGGCCATTGGACTCCAAGGCATCTGCTGCCAGGATCGCCGGGCCACCCGCGTTGGTCAGGATGGCGACCTTGCGGCCGGCGGGCAGCCCCTGGTTGGCCATCAAGGTGGCGACGTCGAACATCTCCTCCAGGGTGTCGGTGCGGATCACGCCGGTCTGGGCGAACAACGCCTCGACGGCCACATCGCCGCTGCCGATCGCGGCGGTGTGCGATGAGGCAGCGCGGACCCCGGCACTGGTGCGGCCCGACTTCACGGCGACGATCGGCTTGGTCCGCGAGATGCGCCTGGCGATCCGGGAGAACTTCCTGGGGTTGCCGAAGGACTCGAGGTACATCAGGATCACGTCCGTCTCCGGATCGTTCTCCCAGTACAGCAGCAGGTCGTTGCCGGAGATGTCGGCCTTGTTGCCGACGGAGACGAAGGTCGCGATGCCGAGTCCCAGCCGCTCGACGTGTTCGATCACGGCGAGGCCGAGCGCTCCGGATTGTGAGGACATCGATACCCGGCCGGGGGCAGGGAAGGTGCGGGAGAACGTCGCGTTCATCCGCACGTCCTCGGCGCCGTTGAGCAGTCCCATGCAGTTGGGGCCGATGACCCGCAGTCCGTACCCGCGGACCCGTTCGACCAGATCGTCCTGCCGCTGCTGTCCGACGCCGCCCATCTCGGCGAAGCCGGCCGAGACCACGCAGACGGCGGCGACACCCAACTCGCCCGCCTCGTCGATGACCCCACCGACGAAGGACGACGGGACGCAGACCATCACGAGGTCGGGGATCTCGGGGCAGTCCTTGAGGGAGGTGTACGCGGCGACACCCTGCACGTGCGGCGCGTTGGGGTTCACGGGGTAGACCACCCCGGAGAACCCGCCCTCGAGCAGGTTGGTGAACACCAGTCCGCCGATGGCATCGCGGTTGCGGGACGCGCCGACCACCGCGATCCGCTCGGGACGGAAGAACCGTTGGAGCGCCGCTTCGGCCGCCGCTCGTTCCGAGCTGTCGATGACGTCGAGGAAGCGGTCGCTCAACGAGACCTCGAGGTCGGAGCGCACGACGCCACCCTCGTGTCCGGAGCGGTACTCCAGGCCGAGTTCGCGGACCAGGTTCAGCATCCTCACGTTGTCGGACAGGATGTCGCCGGTCAGGTGGGTGATGCCGGCCTCGTAGGCCGCGATCGCCACCGCACGGACCAGCACCGTGCCGATCCCCCGCCCCTGCTCCCCGTCCTCGACCAACGCCGCGAACTCCGCCTCGCGGCGGTTGTCGGGGTCGCGCTCGTACCGGGCAACGCCGACGATGCGTTCGTCATCGCCTCGCCCGCGGGTGGCGACGACGGCGAACTGCAGGTCGGGGTCGAGGTGGGTGAACCGCGTGACCGTGATCTCATCCATCCGGAAGGGGCCCATGAATCGCCTCCGCCGTGATTCTGCGGAGGTGCGATCCCACATACCGAGCAGCCGCTGGTCATCTTCCGGGGAGATCGGGCGAACCGTGATGGTGGTCCCATCCGGCAGGACGTGATCCTGGCGTCGCATCTCGTTCCTCACGGTCGGGCCTGAAGCTTCGGTCGACGCCATCCTCGCGGGTCTTGGCTCGCAGCGCTACCAGGCTTGCTGGCCTTCTGCCCCTTGCCCTTCCGTCGCCGGGGCGGCAGCATCGAGGTACCCCGATCCGGAGGTGCCGAGTGTCCCGCGCTTACGATCGTACGAAGGCAGCGGCGGAGAGCCGACTCGAGGCGCTCGATGACGTCGAACTGGAGCCCGACGAGGCCTCCGACGATGGCGACGCGCCGGTGGAGACCACCACGCCGACGGATCCGACCGTGGGCCCCGAGGACTTCGGGTTCCATGAGGACGACCCGGATGATGACCTGCTCGCCGACGACCTGGACGCTGGCCTACGGGATGACGCGGAGGCCGATGCGTTGGACGCTTTGGCCGAGGTCTTCAACGCCAGGGACCTGGAGCAGCTTCTCGCGGTCGTGGCCAGCGACGGCGAGGCGCCGGGGTTGCTCGGCTACGACAAGGACAACCTCGGAGAGGCGATCGAGGACCTGTGGCAACGGCGGCCGACCTGCTGCCTCACCCGAGGCCATCACCTCGATGAGCACATCGGGGTGCTCTGGGAGCACGATGGGACCGATTGGTGGCGGGTCGCTGCGGTGCATGTCGATGACGTAGCTGACGGAACGATCGGGGTCCTGGAGTTCACCCCGGATCCGGCCCTGCTCGACGAGATCATCGCCGAGGCGCCCGAGGCGGACGAGCTCGATGAGGGCTCCCGCTGGGCCGAGTGGGAGGACGGCAGCGATTGACGCTCGCCTACGCGTCCCGTTCGAGGGAGGTGCCGGGTAGCTCGACGACGAAGCGCGCTCCCGGTTCGTCAGGGATGGCTTCGACCCAGACGCGACCACCATGGAGGTGGACGAAGTCGTTCACGAGGGCGAGACCGACCCCCGTCCCCGGCTGAGGGTGAGACTCGTCAACCCGGTGGAAGGGCTCGAAGATCCGTTCCCTCTCCTCGGTCGCAACCCCGGGACCGTGGTCGCGGACGGTCAAGCGCAGCCCATGGTCGTCGAGAGGTTCGAGGCCGACCTCGACGAGCCCATCGGGTGCGTATTTCGTCGCGTTGCCGAGCAGGTTGGCGACGATGCGCTCGAACTGCACCGGGTCCACCAGGCACACCAGGTGATCGGGGGCGTTGAAGGCGAGACGTTCGTCGTGGTGGGTCGCGACGATGGCTCGCTTGACGATCGCGGTGACCTCGACCGGGAACGGGTTCGCTTCCAGGGCGCCACGCGCCAGCCGGTCCACGTCGAGGAGCTCATCGAGCAGTCCACGCAACTGCTCGGCATGCGTGACGAGCGCATCCTCGATCTTGGCTCGCACCTCGGGATCGAGCTCCGAGCGCATCCGTTGCAGCGAGGCGGCCATCCCGTGCACGACCGTCAGCGGTGTCCGGAGCTCATGGGAGATCGCGCTGAGGAAGGCGTTCTTGGCGCGATCGAGGTCACGGAGTCGGCTCACCGCCTGCTGTTCGGTTGCGACGGCTCGCTGCAGGGTCACCTCACGCTGCACCTGCTCGGTGACGTCGCGGAAGAAGACCACCAACCCCCGCGATGACGGGTGGGCGGCGAGCTCGAACCAGCTGTGCAACCGCAGGTCGGGGTAGCGGTCGAGCTCGACGATGACCTGCTCGCTCATCGCCCGTTGGAGCGCCTTGTGGACCTCACCGTCCTCGAGCTCGGGCAGCGCATCCCAGAGTCGCGCGCCAACGAGGTCTGCGACGTCGCGATCGAA
>SKNK01000282.1 GCA_007120565.1 Nitriliruptoraceae bacterium
GTGCATCTGGGGGCTGGGGCAGGTCGTTCTCGACGGTCATCGTGGCTTCCCGGTCGACAGCGTTGAGGCGATGGTGGCGAGTCCCCGCAGGTCGTGCACGTCGCCGCCCAGCAGGGGAACGTCGACCCGCGTCGGTACGGTCACACCGTAGAGCGCCGCCGCGACGTCGCGACGTTGACGTGCGGCGAGGTTGCGTACGTCGTCGAGGAGCCGCACGGCGCCGGCGACGGCTTCGCCGCTGAGATCGTCCGGCTGGGCCTCGACGACCCGGTCGATCGCGGCGCCCGACGGGTCACGAGGTACCTCGGGGCGGATGCGGTTGATGACGATGCCGGCCGCGTGCAACCCCTCCTGTTCGAGACGGTCGAGGAAGTAGTGGGCCTCGCGCAGTGGGGGCGGTTCCGGCGAGGCGACGATCACGAACCTCGAGGTCGACTCCTGGAGCAGCTCGATGACCTGGTCGGCACGTTCCTTGAACCCGGCATACATGCCCTCGAAGTTGCGGAAGAACTCGCCGAGGTCCTCGAGGAGATCCATCCCGGTGACCTTCCCGGCGACGCGCATGAACGCGGAGGCGCCGGCGCCGACGACCCGGCCGATGCCCTTGCCGGCCGCCATCCCGGGGCGCATCAGCAACTGCAGCAGCCGGCCCTCGAGGAAGGAGCTCATCCGCCGCGGGGCGTCGAGGAAGTCGAGAGCCGACCGGGTCGGTGGGGTGTCGATGATCAGCAGGTCCCACTCACCGGAGTCGTGGAGCTCGTGGAGACGCTCCATCGCCATGTACTCCTGGGTCCCCGAGAGGTTGCTCGACAGGGTCCGGTAGACACGGTTCGCGCGGATGGCGTCCGCGCGCTCCCGTGAGGTGGCGTGCCGCTCGATCAGCCGGTCGAACGTGGTCTGCATGTCGAGCATCATGGCCCAGAGCTCGCCGCCCTCTGGCGCGCCGTCGGGATCGCTGCTGCCGAGGTTCGCACCGTCGAGGTCGAGGTCGTTGAGTTGCGTGCCATCGAGGTCCACCTGGCGAGGTTCGTCGTCGAGGTGTTCCAGCCCCATCGCCTGAGCGAGCCGACGAGCAGGGTCGATCGTCAGGACGAGGGTGCGCCGCCCGGCCCGTGCCCCGGCCAGCCCGAGGGCCGCTGCCGTCGTGGTCTTGCCGACGCCGCCTGCCCCGGCGGTGACCAGCACGTGGGCCTCGGCGATGTCGTCGGCTAGGTCGCCGACGGGTTCCTGGACGCTGCCGTCGGTCACGAGGCCACCTCGCCGTGGTGTGTCCTGCGGGCGTGGTCGTTCGTTGCGCCTGCGGTCACGAGGCCACCTCGCCGTTCGGGGCAGCCCGGGTCAGCGCCAAGACCTCGTCGAGTTCTCCCTCGGCGTACCGCTCCTCGGCGTGAGGGCCGTCGCCGCCGAGTTGCATCGCGATGAGATCGGCGAGCACCTCGAGGTCCGGTACGCCGAAGGTGCTGCCGGTGAGCAGCGGCAGGGCGAGGACCGGCAGCCCGCAGCTGTTAGCGAGCTCGTCGCGGAGTCCGGCTTGAAGGTCGATCCGATCCCGGTGGCTGGTGATCAACTCCAACAGCAGGTCCGTGGTGCGCCCAGACATCCGCGCACCAGCATCGGTGACCCGGGTCTGCAGCTCGTCGCGACCGAGTCGATGTGCTTCCGCGGCCGCTGAGCTGGACAGTCGCGGGACCACGACCTGGTTGGCCAGTACCGGCCCGATGTCGACGCCGGCTTCGCGGAGGGCAGCGATGCCCTCGACCGTCTCACGGACCGGCATCTCCTCGAGCAGGGTGACCACGACAGCGCGGAGTCGCCGTGGGTTCAGGAGCATCTCCCACATCGCGCCGGCCTGGCGTTGGATCGGGCCGACCCGGACGATCTCGGTGACGCCCTCGGGAGCCTTGAGAAAGGGAACGATCCTCCCTGTGGGTGGGGCGTCGACGACGATCAGGTCGTAGCGGCGGCGGCCGTCGGACCGACGCTGGATCTCGAGGTCGTAGATCTTGCCAAGCAGCAGCAGGTCTCGCAGCCCTGGCGCCGCGGTCGTGACGAAGTCGAGCGCGTGCGACCGCTCCATCATCCAGTGCACGCGCTTGAGCCCGTAGAAGCGATCGAGGTACTCGTAGACCGCGTCGGTGGGGTCGATCGCCATGCCCCAGAGGTCAGGTCGGAACTCGCGAGGTTGGTAGTCCCACGGGCCGGTCTCGAAGGTCCGGCTGAAGCCCTGGCGGCCCTCGACCTCGACCAGCATGGTGCGTCGACCCGAAGCCACGGAGGCCAGCGCGATGGACGCGGCCGCGGTGGTCTTGCCGACACCGCCCTTGCCGGTCACCATCAGCACGTTCGAGGACGACAACGCCTCGAACCCCTCCAACCCGCTTGGAGTGGTCATGCTGGTGGCTCGCTGGTGGTGGGCATCTCGCTCATGTTGACCGAGCCTAACGGGAGGCTGCACCTCCGCGTTCGCGACGGACGGCCGAGGGCGCCGGTGGGTGACGGGGTAGGGCGCCGGCGCCGCTACCCTCGCGACCCATGTCGCTCCCCCTCTCCGCGGCGGTCCGCCGCACCTTCTCTCTTGCCGTGCTCGTGCTCATCGGGCTCGGCTTGTTGACGTCCTCGGTTGCGGCTCAGGACGTCGATCCCGGGCTCGGCGAGGGCAGTGAGCGATGCCCAGACGGCGTTGCCGAGGATGCACGCACCGTCGAGGTCCTCCCGCTCCGCGCCGGGTTCATCGACCCTCCCGTCACCGCCCAGGTCCTGGATGTGATCGACCTCGCCGCTGATGAGGGCTCCGAACTGATCGTCCTGCAGTACTCCGCGCGTGGTGGGGTCTCGGTCGACCTCGATGAGGTCCTTGACGCCTTCGATGCGTCACCGGTTCCGATCGCGGTGTTGATCGGGCCGTTGGCCACCGGTGCCGAGGCGGTGGGCGCCGGGGGACTCCTGTGGGCCGCCGCGCCGATCCGGGCGGTCTCGTCGGATGCGACCGTTGGCCCCATCTCGCCGGTCGACCTGACGGACCTGGACGGCGACTACCCGATCGAGGAACGCACCCGAGAACGTCTCGAGCTCGCTGGCGCCGACGTCGACCTCACCGACCGGATCCTGGACGAGGCGGTGGATGCCGAGGCGTTGGCAGCTGCCGGCGCGCTCACCTTGACCGCCCAGGACCTCGAACCCCTGCTCGTCGAGCTCGATGGGCACACGGTCGACACCGGCGGTGACGAACGGACCCTGCGCATCCGCGCGTGCGAGCTCGAGGTTCGGTTCCACAGCTTGGGTCTCGTGCGTCGTCTGCTGCACGCTGCGACGACGGGGCCGTTCATCTACCTGCTGCTCGTCGTCGGTCTCGGCGCCCTGCTGTTCGAGGTGTTCCAGCCTGGCTTCGGTGTGGCCGGACTGGCTGGTCTGATCACCGTGGCGATCAGCGTGTTCGGGCTGACCGTGCTGCCGGTCACCTGGTGGGCGGTGGCTTTGGTCGTGCTGGGGTTGGTGCTCTACGCCATCGACACCGCGATCGCGGGCTTCGGGCCGTTGACGTTGGCGGCGACTGCCGCGTTCGTGTGGGGGTCACTGCGGTTCTATGCCGCGGAGTCCCTCGCGCTCAACGGCTGGCTGGTTGGGGCCACCGCGCTGGTCGTCGCCGGGTTCTTCGTCTTCGTGATGACCACGATCCTGCGTGCTCAGGCAGGTCCCGAGGGCGTCGCGCTGGACGACCTGGTGGGTCGTCCCGGGATCGTGCGTTCGGTGCTGAACCCCGAGGGGCACGTCTACATCGACGGTGCCCTCTGGCGAGCACGCTGGATCGGCGACACCAAACGCGCCAAGGTCGGCACGCCGGTGCGGGTCCATAGCATCGAGGGTGCGGTCGTGCTCGTCGAACCCTTCGACCCAGCCTCGGGCCCGTCAGCCGCTGAGGGAGCGTCCTCCGAGGACGCGACGTCCGAGGATGCGACCTCCCAGGATGCGTCGGCGAGGTCGAGCGAGCGCGACTAGCAGGCTCGACCCCGGGCCGAGGGCCCGAGTCCCGAAGGCTCTTCGGACGTCGGGCCCACGGCGGTCGATCGCGGCGCTTCCGTCGTTGTGGACTGCGTACTGTGATACGCGCTCGCTCGCAATGAGCAAGCAGTGAGGGTCTAGTCAGCCCGCACGTCCCGGCGTAGGGTGCCCGCATCGCTGAACAACGACGAGCAACGACGAGCACTGACCTCGAAGGGGGACGCGAGTTGACGGGTCGTGATACCAGAGGTGGAGCCCACGGAGGGGGCGGGACGCCGGCCACTACCAGCGTGGCCTTCGCTGCAGAGCTCCCCGCACCACTGCGCGCCGCTGAGGGGCCGGCTCTCGCGCTCGAACGACTCGGTGCAGGACTGATCGGAGGGTTGGAGCCCGATCTCGGGTGGGATCACCAGGCAGGATGTCGGACCCACGACCCGGCGTTGTTCTTCGGCCCGAACCGGTTCGAGCCGAAGCGTGAGCGCCTCGCCCGCGAGGCAGAGGCGAAGGCGGTCTGTGCCACCTGCCCTTGCCTCTCGGCTTGCCGTGAGTACGCTCTGTCTGCTGGCGAGCTGTACGGGGTGTGGGGCGGCCTGGGCGAAGCCGACCGCCGCGCGGTGATGGCGGAGCGCGGGACGATCGCCACCGCGGTCTGACGGGGCCTTCGGAGCTGCGCCGCGGTTGCGGATCGCGGCCGCCAGTCCCCGCCAGGCCGTCCTCAGCGACGTCGAGGTAGCACTACGCTGCGGTGCATCGTGAGGCGATACCGCCCCGTCCGAACCGCCCGCAGACCAGGAGCCCGCCGTGACGCGCTGGGAATACGCCACCGCCCCGTTGATCAGCCACGCCCTCCAGCAGATCCTCAACCAGTGGGGTGAGGACGGCTGGGAGCTCGTGTGCGTCGTGGAGAACGTGGCCTACTTCAAACGGCCACTCGGTGACTGAACCGACCATGGCTACCACCCCCGCAGCACGTCTCGAGGAACTCGGACTCGAGCTGCCGGAGGTCGCGGCTCCAGCGGCGGCCTATCAGCCCACCGCGCGGACCGGATCGCTGGTCCTGACGGCGGGCCAACTCCCCGTGGTCGATGGTGCTCTATCGGCCACCGGGAAGCTCGGCGATGCCATCGGTACCGAGCAGGGCGTGCAACTGGCCCGCACCTGTGCCCTGAACGTGCTGGCGGCTGCGGCGTCCGCGGCTGGCGGGCTCGACCGGGTCCGCATCGTCAAGCTCACGGTCTTCGTTGCCTCGACATCGGAGTTCACCGAGCAGCACCTGGTCGCCAACGGCGCGTCCGAACTCCTAGGCAAGGTGCTCGCCGAGCACGGCACCCATGCCCGATCGGCGGTCGGTGTTGCCAGCCTGCCGCTCGACGCGCCCGTGGAGATCGAGGCGGTCGTTGAGGTTCTCGACCACTAGCGACGTAGGGTGACGGCGAGTCTCCGGTCCAGCCGGTGGCTTGCTGGCCCTGATGCCGGGGCGGCCCCGGCTGCTAGCGGGCCCCGAACGCAGTAGCGGCCGGCGCAGCAGAGCCCCGAACGTGGCAGCGGGATCCGGCGCAGGAGAGGTTGGGAGCGAACGATGGATGAGTCCCCGGCAGGCCGACCGGTCGACGAGGAGGTCCCGGCCATCGACTCGTCGACGATCCTGGTGGTCCGTGACCGTGCCAACGCCGACCCGGTGAAGGGTGGCGACGTCGAGGTACTGCTGCTCGAACGCCACCTCGACTCGGACTTCGCTGGTGGCGCGTTGGTCTTCCCCGGAGGGAAGGTGTCCGACGCCGATCGGACGCTGCCTCCGGCCCGGTGGCGAGGGCGCCCTCCGGCGGCGTGGCAGGACGCCCTCGGTGCGGAGACGCAGGCTTCGGCGCTCGGGCTGCTGGTGGCGGCGGTGCGTGAGACCTTCGAGGAGGTTGGGATCCTGCTGGCGCACCGTGAGGACGGATCGCCGATCCAGGCGGACGATCTGGCCTCGGACTCCTTCCGCGAGGCTCGCGCGAGGCTCGCTAGCCGCGAGGGCAGCGAGGACTGGCGCGGGTGGCTGGAAGAGGAAGGACTGGTGCTCGACCTGGATGGTCTCGCCCTGTGGTCCTGGTGGGTCACCCCGGTGGGGCGTCACAAGCGTTTCGACACCCGGTTCTTCATCGCCGCAGCGCCGGGCGATCAGATCGCTGAACAGGATGCGGTCGAGGCCACCGGGGTGACCTGGATGCGCCCGCACGAGGCCCTCGAGGCCCAGGCGCGGGGGGATGCCACCATCATCTTCCCGACCCGACGCAACCTGGCCGCGCTGGCGGCCTACCCGTCGGCCGCCACGGCGATCGCCGCCGCGCGGGCTGGAGAGGTAGACCAGCGCCGCATCCTGCCCCGGGTGGTGCGTGTGGATGACCGTGTGATGGTGCAGCATCCCTTCGAGGACGAACCCGAAGCGATCTGAGCTCGGGCTCCGGGTGTGATCGATGGCTACGCCGTGCGGGGCCGCTCGGTGCTGTGCTCGAACTCAGGCCCGGGTCGCCGTCCGATCTCCCGCGGGTGTGCGTTGGACGTGGGTGGCGGTGTGCTTCGCGAACACCCTTCCATGAGGCCGTGGTCGCCGACTATCCTCTACGAGGCAGGTAGGAGCCATCGGCGTCAGCGAACGCGAGACACCGAGTTGGCTTCACCGCTGACACCAGACACCTGCTGACACCAGACACATCGCGGGAGACGGA
>SKNK01000192.1 GCA_007120565.1 Nitriliruptoraceae bacterium
CACTGAAGCCGGACAGACCGAAGGCGTAGGTGCCGTACACGCCGTTGGGGTCCGGCGGGTGCAGCAGTTCGGTGATGTAGTAGCGCCCGCCGGGGGTGGGGGTGTCCTCGTCCCCGTACCCGATAGGCGCCTCGAGCCAGCCGTCCTGTCGCTCCTCGACCAGGAAGACCCGCGGCATCCCGCGTTCTGTCGGATGGTCGAGGGTGTGGGACACCTCGGCATCGCTGTCGGGTGAGGCGTACGCGTCGATCTCCGCGACGACCGAGGTCGCAACCAACGTGCGCCCCGTCGGCGCGGTGTCGGCTTCGGCTTCGGCCGGTGCGGCTTCCGCCGGCTCGGGTTCCTCGTCGACCGTCGGCTCGGTGGGCTCGGCCGGCGAGGTCTCGTCCGATCCCGGCTCCGCGGGCAGCTCGGTCTGTCCACAGGCAACGAGTAGGGCCGCGACGCAAGCTGCCGCAGCGACCCTCCGGATGGTGCCGGCCGACCTCTGCACCGTGCCTGCCCCTTCGCGCGGAACCGGATCGCCCTGGGTCACCGCTGGGATCTCGGTGTCAGCGCTGCCCCTGCGCATCGAAGGGCGCTTACCCCGAGGGACGGTGTCGTCCAGCGATCGAGGCTCCGGCGGGATGTTCGCGGCCTCCCTGGGGATCCTAGGGGAACCCCCACGGCGGCTTGGGGGCTTCACCCCCTACTCCACGACCCCGATCAGGGCGATGCTCGAAGCAACGAGATGGAGGAGTTCCGATGCTCAGCCAGACCGACCGACCAGGGGTTGCCGGTAGCGGCGGTTCCGACGACCGGCGCACGGCGAAGGCACCGCCGCCGCCGCCGTCGCCCGGGTCCCGACTGGATGCGCCAGCGCCCTCGGCACCGACACCACCGAGCCAACTCCTCGGAGCGGGCACCGCGGGGTCCACCGGGCCGGTGGGGACCTCGACCTCAGCTGGAACGGCAAGGGCAACGTCCAGGTACGACGCGGCAACGGGGGGCACGTCGACCGACGGTCCACCCCCTCCGCCGGCTCTCAACCGGCTGCCCGCCGACGACCAGACCCCGCGCTCGACCGCGGTCACGTGGGTTGCCGCGACGGGTGCTCTGCTGTTGTTGGTGGCGGCTGGCACCTTCCTCGCCGTCTCCTGGGATGTCTTGGGGATGACCGCACGCGTGGCAGTCGTCGCCTCGATCACGGCCGCTGCGATCGTCGGCGGCCACCGTCTGCGCCAGGTCCTCCCCGCCGTCGGTGCGGTGCTGTTCCACCTCGGCGCCCTGCTGCTGCCCATCGACGCGCTCGGCCTCGCTCTCCAGCTCGAGCTGTCGGTGGCGGCCGCGTGGATCCTCACCGGTGCCGTGACCCTGGTGGCCCTGCCGCCCCTGGCGATCACCGGTCGGTCGCGGGTGCTGGCCGCCGCCGCGGTCGTCGGTGTCCCCGTCCTCGCGACCGGGCTCGGCCTCGCGGGGCTGGTGGCCCCATCGCTGGTCGTAGCTTTCGCCGGGGCGTTGAGCCTGCTGACGCTGCGCCTGCGCGGCACCCGTGTCGCCAGGATCTGGCGTGGCGGGCCCGTTGCGTTGGCCGCAACCTCGGTGTTGCTCCCCTTGCTGTCCGCGGCGCTCGATGCCAGCCTCGCGCAGGGCCGCATCGTGGTGGCGATCCGAACGGCCGGTTGGGCTCCGAACTCGTGGGTGATGCCCATCATCGTCGGCGTCACCGCGGTCGCGACGGTGTCCGTGGTGGCCCGGGTGCTGAGCTCTCGGCGGCTGGCGGCGCTGGCGCCGGTGCTCGGTGCGGTCTCTGCGATCGTCGCGATCCTGCCCGAGGGCTCGCCACGACTCGCCGCGTTGCTGATCGCCCCGACCCTGCTCCTGCTGGTCGAGGTCGTCGCCATCATCGCCCACGGCGATGACGCCTTCGCCGAGCCGATGCGGTGGACCGCGCGGATCCTGGAGCTGGTTGCCGCGTTCGGCGCGGTGATCGCCGCGCAACTGGTGGTCGCGCCGACCCTGTCGATCGGAACAGTCTCGGACCCGGAGTTGGCGGTTGCCCTGTTGGTCGCGACCGTCGCCTTCGCGGCCGCGCTGGTCCGCGATCGGCTCGCCGGCGGAGCGCTCACCGCGGTGCCGGTGGTGCTCGCGGGAGCGATCGTGCTCCACGGGGTGGCGGCGCTCACGGTGGCCCTTCCTGGTGACCGTTCGTCACTGGCCGCCGTGGTGTTCCTCGCGGTTGTTGGACTCGGCCTCGTTCTGCCGGGCGGCAAGCTCGCCGAGGCGGCAACGTCGAGGTTGGTCGACCCGGCTAAGGCGTGGGTCGCCGTGACGCTGGCGGTCCTGGCCTGCGCCGCGGCCTGGAACGGACCCGCTGCGCTGCCGGTGGCTGCCCTCGCCGCGCCCCTCGTCGGACTGCACCTCCGGCCGATGATCGTCGCCGGCCACCCGCTGGCGACCGTGATGACGGCGCTGGTGGCGCCGATCGCCGCCTTGTCCGGTCTCGTGCTCGCAGGGCACGACGGTGCGACGAGCGGGTTACCCGCGCTCGGCGAACTCCAGGGTCTGGTCCTGCAGGTTGCGGTCGCGGTCGTGGCGCTGTTCGGCTTGGCCGTGATCATCGATCGGGTCGGTGTCGTCGCCGACGTGATCCGAGGGTTCGGTGTCGCGGTGCTGCTGCTCGTCGCGACCACCAGCGATCTCCCGGTGGCTCTCTTCGAGCAGGTCACTTCACGCGGTCAGATGTGGGCTCTGGAGCTCCTGCGGCCCGTTCCTGCGCTGCTCGTGGTCGTTGGCCCTGCAGCGGTGTGGCTGGTGCTCGACGCGGTACGCGTCCGGCGGACCGCCGTCGCGGTCCTAGCGGCACCGGTGGTGGTGCAGCTGGCTACGACGGTCGCCGTCGGGTTCGGCGTAGGTCCGGTCGTTCTCGGTGGTGTGCTCCTGGGTCTCGGACTCGTCGCCCTCACGGGTGCCGTGACCTCGAAGGTGACCGCGCTGCGAGTCTCGCTCATCGTCGTGGCCGTCCTGTCCGCGTTGCCCGGTTGGGCGCTGATCGGGGCGACGGCAGAAGCACGGGCCATCGCCCTGATCGCCCTCGGGCTCGCTGGCGTGGCCATCGGCGTCGTCCGACGCAGCCCTCTCGTAGGCCACGGGGGTGGCGTCGTAGCGACCCTCGGCATCTGGCTGCTCCTGGACCTGCGGGGCATCGATGCGGTCGATGTCTGGACCCTGCCGGTTGCCGTGCAACTAGCGGCCGCCGGGATGCGCGCTCGGCGAGCGGGAACGCTCAGCTCCTGGGCGGTGGATGTTCCGCCGCTGTTGTTGGTCGCGATCCCGGCGATCGGTGAGCGGCTCACGGGCGGCTCCGGGCTCCACGCCTTGCTCGCGGGTGCCGTGGCCATGGTTGCCGTGGTGTACGGCGGCGCTGCCGGTCGTGGCGGCCCCCTGACCAGCGGCATCCTGATCCTGCTCGTCGTCGTGACCGTCGAGACGGTCGCGTATGCCGCGTTGGTCCCGACCTGGGCCTGGTTCGCGGTGGCCGGCAGCGTCCTGCTGGGAGCCGCGGTGCTGATCGAGCGCAAGGGGCTGTCCCCGTCGCGGGCGGTGGACAAGCTCAAGGACCTGGCGACGGACGAGCGTCCTGCCTGACCCTCTCACGGCTGTGCGATGCTGCAGCCCCGGCGTGCGCAATGACACGTCGGGGCTGCAGCATCATCCACAGGTTCCAACCTCGGGGTCCCCGTGTCGCGGGGGCGGTCTACGGTTGCGGTTGTGAGAGGACGGGTGTCTCGGGTACCTTCACCGGGTCAGCGCGCAGCTCACGTGGCTGCGCGCGTGTCGTGTCACCTCGCAGGATCCGCCGAGTCGCGCATCCTCGCGAACACCCACGACCGTGACCGCACCCCTGCTCCCAACGGCGGCCGCCGCGCGCTTCGCGCTTCGCAGCAGCCGCGCCCGCGGGGGCCCCAACCCCGGATGGCGCCGACCCAAGGTCAGCACCACCGGACCGCACCGCGCAACCGCGCGGGGCGGCGCGACCAGAGGAGTGCACATGCGCCGCTACGAACTGATGGTGATCATCACCGACACCCTCGAGGAAGAGGCTGCCCAGGAGGTCTTCGGGCGGGCCAAAGAGGTCCTCGCCAAGCAGGGCGGGTCCTTGCTCGACGAGGCCTGGTGGGGACGTCGCCGTCTCGCCTACGAGATCAACAAGCGTGATCACGGTTACTACGGCGTGCTGGACTTCCACGCGTCGACCGAAGCCGTGCACGAGGTCGAGCGTCAGCTCAAGATCTCCGACCACGTTGTCCGGTTCAAGACGGTGCGTCCGGAGATTCGGGTCCGCTCCAACGCCTGACTCGAAACGCGCCCGACCCCGTCCTCTCACGACGGTCGCAACCCGCGTATAGGAGCTTCACATGGCGTTCGAGAGCAACTTCATCACGTTCATCGGCAACCTCACCGACGACCCCGAGCTGCGCTTCACCGGCGGCGGTGCGGCGGTCGTCACCCTTCGGGTCGCCTCCAACCGCCGCTGGACCGGTCGTGACGGTCAGCAGCAAGAGGAGACGACCTTCCTCAACGTCAACGCGTGGCGGGATCTCGCCGAGAACGCGGCTGAGTCGCTGTCCAAGGGCGACCGGGTCGTGGTCATCGGCCGGGTGAAGGTCCGCAACTACGAGAACCAGCAGGGTCAGACCGTCTGGGTCACCGAGATCGAAGCCGACGAGATCGCGCCTTCGCTGCGGTGGGCCCAGGCCAAGCCTTCGAAGACCTCCGGTTCCTCGGGTGGCTCGCAGGACTCCGGTAGCTCTGCGCCGCCACCTCCGACCGACGACGACGTTCCGTTCTGATCCGGAACTGCTGATCCGCGGCTCTCGGCTTGAGAGACCGCCCCGAACCGTCCCACCATCAACGGCGCCGGCGGCCCTTGTCGCCGGCCGCGCCCCACGAGGAGCACGCCCATGCCGCCCCGTAAACCCGAGAAGGACGCCAAAGACCGGCGTCCGCGCAAGCCGAAGCCGTGCCCGATCTGCTCCCAAGGCATCGAGTACGTGGACTACAAGGACCTGTCCCTGATCAAGCCGTTCCTCAACGAGCGCGCGAAGATCAAGGCACGTCGTACGTCCAACGCGTGCGCGAAGTGCCAGGCCCAACTCGCCGCTGCGGTCAAGAACGCGCGCGAGATGGCGCTGATCCCGTACACGACCCGCTGAGGAGGACGCCATGAAGGTCATCCTGAAGAGCGAGGTCGACAACCTCGGATTGGCCGGGGACGTCGTCGACGTTGCCGACGGCTTCGGCCGCAACTACCTGCTGCCGCGTGGGCTGGCGATCAAGGCCACCCAGGGGGCGATGAAGGAAGCCGAGGCGCTGACCCGTTCGCGCAAGGCTGCCGAGTCCAAGACCCTCGGTTCCGCCGAGGCAGCCAAAGACGCGCTGGAAGCTCGCACCCTGGTGATCTCTGCCCGGGTCGATGAACGTGGCTCGCTGTACGGCTCGGTCGGCGCGTTGGACGTCGCTCGCGTGCTCAAGGAGCGCGGCCACGACATCCCGCGCAAACGCATCGACCTCAAGGGCACCATCAAGGTGATCGGGACCTACGAGGTCCCGGTCCAGGTCCACCCGCAGGTCATCGCGACCGTCCGCGTCGACGTGGTCGACGAGGAGGGCAAGGTCACGGTTCAGGAGGGCGGCGCGATCGTCAACGAGGATGACGTTCCACTGCCTCCGCTGACCACCGAGACCAACGAACTCGAGGAACTCGCCGAGCAGGCGCTCGAGGCCGCTGAGGCCCTCGAGGGTGCCGACGAAGACGAGGCCGACCAGTCCAGCGAGACGGCGGAGTCCGCCGACGAGCCGGCCGCCGGTGGGGACCAGGACCAGACCGACGACGCGGAGGGGTCCTCCGCCGAGTCCGAGTCCGAAGAGGACGCGACCACGGCCTCGTGAGTCGCGGAGGATCACCGAGGTCGTAGGAGCGTGGTAGCTGACAAGGGGTAGACCGTGACCGTGGACGAGGTGCAAGCGCAATGAGCGACGCGCCGCCCCCGCCCACGGAGCCTCCTTCGGAGGCGCCGCCGTCGGGGATCAGCTCCCCTGCCGGTACCCCACGCGCCTACGACCGGGTCCCTCCGCACTCCCTCGAGGCTGAGGTATCGGTCCTGGGCGCGGCGCTGATCTCGAAGAGCGCCGCGTCCGATGTCACCGAGGTACTGCGGTCGGAGGACTTCTACCGCAACGCCCACCGTCTGGTGTTCGAGGGCATCCTCGCACTGACCCACGCCGGTGACGTCGTCGACACGGTGACGATCACCGACTGGCTGACGCGGCAGGGTCGCCTGGACGAGGTCGGTGGCGCGGCGGCGGTGTACGACCTCACCGTCGCGGTACCGACGGCAGCCAACGCCGCGTACTACGCGCGGATCGTGCGACAGCGGGCGCTGCTGCGTCGGTTGATCGACGTCGGAACCGAGGTCGTCAAGCTGGGCTACGACGGATCCGACGACGCCGAGACGATCGTCGATCGCGCCGAGAGCCTGGTCTACGAGGTCGCACAGACCGGGTCCGCCTCGGACTACGCCAGGCTCGGCGATCTGCTCACCGACTCCTTCGAGCAGATCGAGAAGCTGGCCGATCAACGTTCCGAGGTCACGGGCCTGCCGACCGGCTACAACGACTTCGACCGTCTCACCGCCGGCATGCAACCCCAGAACCTCATCATC
>SKNK01000460.1 GCA_007120565.1 Nitriliruptoraceae bacterium
CCAGACCTCCAGCCTGTTCCCCAACCTGACCGTCGTGGAGAACGCACGCCTCGCGGCGCAGGCATCGAGGGGTGGGAGCCTCTCGTTGATCTCGCGCCCTCGCTGGGAGGACGCCGCTACACAGGCCGGTATCGAGGCGCTCGCCGAGGTGGGGCTTGCGGCTCGGGCTTCTGACCCGGTCGCGGATCTCTCCCACGGTGACAAGCGCAAGCTCGAGATCGCCTTGTTGCTGTGCTCGTCCCCGAAGGTGCTGTTGCTCGACGAACCCACCGCTGGGGTCAGTGTCGAGGAGGTCGACCCCCTGGTCCGCGTGATCCGCGACATCCACGAACGCGGGCGAGCCGTGGTGATGGTCGAGCACCGGATGGAACTGGTGGTCGATGTCTCGGACCGCATCGCCGTGCTGCACAACGGGCGCCTGCTGACCGTGGACACGCCACAGGTGGTGATGGCCGACCCGACCGTCCAGTCCGCCTACCTCGGCGAAACCGCGTGACAAGGCAGCACCGAGCCAGCCGACCTACTGCACCGCGCACCCGCGCGATCCGAACGTGCCGTACCGGGAGAGGGAGTCGATGATGGAGGTCCGGGAGGACGCGGTGGCACACACCGCACCGGGCGCGTCGGGCGGCGATGCCAGCGGCGGAGCCGCGGCACCGTTGCTTCGGGTGAAGGATCTGCACGTCCACCGCGGCGAGGCACACATCCTGCACGGCCTGGACTTCGAGGTCGCGCCCAACCGCGTGACCGCACTGCTCGGGCGCAACGGGGTCGGCAAGACCACGACCCTGCTGGCGCTGCTGGGCCTGTTGCCATCCAAGGGGCAGATCGAGTTCGACGGCGAGGACATCTCACCGCAGCCGACCCACCGTCGGGTGCAAGGGGGACTGGCCTACGTGCCGGAGGACCGCGAGGTGTTCACCCAGCTCACGGTCGAGGAGAACCTCCGCCTGGCCATGCAGTGGCCGGAGTCGGAAGGGCGCCTCCCGATGGTCCACGACCTGTTCCCCGAACTGAAGAAGCGTTCGGCCCAGAAGGCTGGCTCGCTCTCGGGCGGACAGCAGCAGATGCTCGCCCTGGGACGCGCGTTGCTGCACCCCGCGAAGCTGCTGTTGATCGACGAGCCGACCAAGGGCCTGGCACCGATCATCATCACCGAGGTGGTCGCCGCACTGTCGCAAGCCACGGCCGACTCCACGGTCCTGTTGGTCGAGCAGAACCTGCGCGTCGCCGAGGAGTTGGCGACCGACGCGGTGGTGCTCGACGAGGGGCAGGTGGCCTGGCGCGGCCGCATGGACGCGATGCTGGCCGACGCCGACCTCAAGCAGAGCCTGCTGGGCGTCGGGCGGGCGCGACCCGCAGGTGAGGATGGACGGACGCGATCCGCAGAAGGTGATGGGCGGGCGCGACCCGACGAAGGGGCCGACGGCTCCGAGGACACGGAGGGTGGAGCGTGAGCCTGCAGGTCTTCGTGCTGTTGACGGTGACGGGCCTCGGCCTGGCCGGCGTCTACTTCCTCATCGCTAGCGGCCTCTCGCTGATCTTCGGTCTGATGGATGTGCTGAACCTCGCCCACGGGCTGTTCTTCACGGTCGGGAGCTACGCCACCTGGTGGGTGATGACCCGGTTCGGGTTCATCGACTCGCTTGCGTTGCGGTTCGCGGTGGCCGTGATCGTCGCCGCGGCCTTCGGCTTGGCGGTCGGGTGGATAACCGAGCGGTTCTTCGTTCGGCGGTTCTACGGCGACCACGTCACCCAGATCCTGATCACCCTCGGTCTGAGCCTGTCCGGGGTCGC
This sequence comes from Nitriliruptoraceae bacterium, assembly GCA_007120565.1. GTDB lineage: Bacteria > Actinomycetota > Nitriliruptoria > Nitriliruptorales > Nitriliruptoraceae > CSSed11-175R1. Next base: position 1,798 of record SKNK01000460.1, read on the forward strand.
CCTGATCGGTGGCTGGTTCAGCTACGACCCACAGACCTTCCCGCTGCCGGAACTGTTCCGCCGTGTCGTGCTGATCGCCGGTGCGCGCATCCCCGTCAGCCGCTTGTTGATCCTGGCGATCTCCGTGGTCCTGCTGGCGGCGCTGTTGACCTTCCTGCGGCGTACCCGCCACGGGTTGATCATCCGCGCGGGTGTCGAGAACCGCGAGATGGTGCAGGCGATGGGGATCGATGTCGCCAAGAGCTTCACCCTGGTGTTCGCCATCGGGGGTCTGCTCGCCGCGATCGGCGGGGTGTTGGGTGCGGTCTTCTTCGCTGGCGTCACCCCGGAGTTCGGTCTGAACGTGCTGGTGTTCGCCTTCATCGTGGTGGTGATCGGCGGGCTCGGCAGCGTCGAGGGCACGGCCCTGTCGGCCGTGCTCGTCGGCCTCACCCAGCAGTACGTGAACTTCTTCGCGGGAGCGGGGATCGGGGATCTGACCGTGGTCATCCTGCTGGCCGCGACGTTGCTCCTGCGACCGCAGGGCCTACTCGGCGAGGTGGCCCGATGAGCGCCACAGGAGGCAAGACGATGAGCGCGACGACGGCCGAGTCCTCGGAGTTGTCCGCCTCGGCGGCGATCCCACCACCTCGACGTAGCCGTGTGTTGCCGATCGTGATGCTGGCGGTCGGGCTGGTCTTCGCGGTACTGCCCTTCGTCGACCTGCCGTTGCCGGGGGTCTTCACCGGGCCGCTGTCCTCGCCGGGAACCCTGCAGATCCTGGCGATCGGGCTGGTGTTCGCCGGGGTCGCGATGAGCTACGACCTGCTCCTCGGCTACACCGGTCTGCTCTCGCTCGGACACGCGCTGTACTTCGCTCTCGGTCTGTACGGCACCAACCTGTTGATGATCCACTTCGAACTGTCCTACGTGGTTGCCGTCCCGATCGCGTTGCTGATCACGCTGGTGGTCGCGCTGTTGCTCGGGTCGGTAGCCATGCGGGTCCGGGGGGTGGCCTTCGCGATGGTCACGCTGGCCTTCGCCGAGGCCTTCCACGTCTTCGTCGAGGCGGACCCCGCCAGGATCTCCGGTGGGGAAGAGGGCCTGTCGCTGGCTGGAGCGCAGGTGCCGGACCTGCTCACCGGGGTGGTCAACACCCGCTGGGTCTACTGGCTGGCCCTGACCTTCGCGCTGCTGAGCTTCGTGGTCTGTCACCAGGCGGTCTCCAGCCGCGCCGGGCGCGTGTGGCAGGCGATCCGCGAGAACGAGGACCGCGTCGAGTTGCTCGGGTTGATCCCCTTCCAGTTCAAGCTGCTGTCCTTCGGGCTGTCCGCCGTGGTCGCGGCGGGAGGCGGCGCGGTCTACCTGCTGCTCGTCCGTGGTGCGACCCCGGGTAGCGCTAGCGCGGTGTTCACCCTGAACCTGATCATCATGGTGGTGCTCGGTGGCCTCGGCCGACTCTGGGGGGCGGCTCTCGGTGGGCTGGTCTTCGGCTACCTGCAGTTGCGTCTCCCCGGCGTCGCTCGGTCGGGGGTCTTCGATCCTCTGCCGGCGTGGCTGGAGGGTCCGCTCACCGAGCCGCTGTTCATCCTCGGTGCGCTGTTCGTGATCCTGGTGATGTTCGCGCCGGGTGGGCTCGCGAGCCTGCCCGAACGCCTGGGACTGCTACGTCGAGGTAGCCGATGATCCCGTCCGGCTCCGAGGACGACCCGGTCCTGCGCGCGATCGCACAACGCGTGCTCGACGCGGTCGAGGACCTGCTTCCCCAGATGGGGGCGACCTACCAGCAGGAGATCGAGGAGTACGCGCGGCTGACCCCGGAGCAGCTCGAGCGTGAGGTGCTGCGGACCTCGCGTCGGTTCATCGAGGAGTACTTCGGGCGGGTCAGCGCGGGGCGCGATACCACCAAGGTCGAGCTGTCCGGCCTCGCTCAGGCGGGTCGGCGACGGTTGGAGATGGGGGTCTCGCTCGACTCGGCGCTGCATGCCTTCCGGCTCGCCGGGCGCGAGACGTGGAAGGCGGTCGTCGAGGCCGTCGAGCCGGGGGAGGAAGGGGCGCTCGCGCAACTCGCCGCCGGGTGGATCGACTACATGGACCGGGCGTCGTCCTCCTTCGCCGAGGGCTACCTCACCGCTTCGCACGAGCACCTCCGCCGCCTGGATGCTCGCCGATCCGCGATCGTCGATGCGCTGGTTGATGCGGGGGACTGGGGCGAGGTCGCGGCCGTCAGTGCCCGGTTCTCGACCCAACTGGCGCCGAGGTACCGGCCCGTCCTGCTGTCCGGGCCTGACGTGCTCGTGCGGATCGACCTACTGCTCCAGCAAGCGCCGACCGACACGTTGGCCGGCCGCCGTGGTGACCGGGTACTGGCGTTGCTCCCCGACGACGGGTCCGACCCCGCCCACCTCGCGAAGTCCGCCCAGGCCCGTCTGACGGTGTCCGGCCGTGCCGTCGCTCCGGGGCCTGAGCTCGGCGCGGAGGTGCACCACCTCGAGTCGGTGCTGTCGTCAGCCGTCCGAGCAGGCCACGACGAGGGCGTGTTCGGGCCGGGCGAGCTGCTCCTCGAACAGCTGCTCGCAGGGTCGCCTCGGGTCGCCGAGGACGTCGCCGCTCGTGTGCTCGGACCGCTGATCGCGCAGGATGCCGACGGGATCTTCGTCGACACCTTGCGCACCTACCTCGGCTGCGGCTCGGTCCCCGAGACCGCCGAGCATGAGGTCGTCCATCCGAACACCGTCGCGTACCGACTCCGTCGGGTCCGTGATCTGACCGGGCTCGATCCTCGCACGCCGACCGACGCGGCGTTGCTGGTGATCGCGCTGACTGCACGAGGAGGTTCCGGCCGATGATCCCTGGACTGATGCAGCGCACCCCGCTGACCTTGACGATGGTGTTCGAACGTTTCCGCACGGTGTACGCCGACGGCCGCCTGATCGACCACGAGGGCGAGACCACCTACGGCGAGGTAGCGGATCGGATCCTCCGGCTCGCTCGGGCGTTGACCGAGGAGCTGGGTGTGCAGCCTGGGGACCGGGTCGCCACCTTCGGGTTCAACTCGATCCGCCACTTCGAGCTGTACTACGCCGTCCCGCTCATCGGCGCCGTCCTCCACACCATCAACGTGCGCCTGACCGACGAACAGATCGCGTGGATCGCCAACCACGCCGAGGACAAGGTCCTGTTCGCCGACGGCGAGCTGCTCGAACAGGTCGCCCGCTTCGCGCCGAAGCTGGACACGGTCGAGCGCATCGTCGCGATGGGCGAGGGGCCAGACGCCGGACTCCCGGACCTGCTCGATCACGACGAACTGGTCACCGCAGCCGAGCCGCTCGACGAGCTTCCCGAACTGGACGAGGACGGCGCCTTCGGGCTCTGTTACACCTCCGGAACCACCGGCAACCCCAAGGGCGTGCTGTACTCCCACCGTGGGATGACGCTGCACTCGCTGGCTGCCTGCATGTCCGACCACATCGGCCTCCACGAGTCCGACGTCGTGTTCCCGGTGGTCCCGATGTTCCACGCCTTCGCCTGGGGCCTTCCCTACGCGGCACCGATGACCGGGGCCGAGCTGGTGTTCCACGGGTCGGACAGCTCACCGGAGAACCTCGGCGCGACGATCCAGGACCGTCGGGTCACCCTGTCCGCAGGGGTGCCGACCATCTGGAAGTCGCTGCTGCCCGCCCTCGAAGCCGGTGAGCTCGACGTGGATCCCCTGCGGTTGGTCTTCGTTGGCGGTGCGGCGTCACCCCGGGCGTTGATCGAGGCCTACGACGATCTGGGGATCGAGTACCTGCAGGTCTGGGGGATGACCGAGACCGGCCCGCTCGCCTGCGCGTCGCGCCCCCGGCGGCGCCACCGTGGTCTCAGCCGGGACGAACTGCTCGACGTGCGAGAGCGCACGGGCACGATCTTCGCCGGACTCGAGGCCCGCGTGACGGACGAAGGCGGCGACCCCCTGCCTCGGGACGGTGCGGCGGTCGGCGAGCTGGAGGTCCGCGGGCCCTGGATCGCATCGGCCTACTACGGCGTCGACGCCGACGACCGTTTCAACGCGGGCTGGCTGCGCACCGGCGACATGGCCTACATGGAGCCCGACGGCGAGTTCCGGATCGTCGACCGGGCCAAGGACCTGGTGAAGTCGGGTGGCGAGTGGATCAGCTCGGTCGAGCTCGAAGGGCACCTGCTGGCCCATCCTCAGATCGCCGACGCCGCCGTGATCGGGGTCGCCTCCCGCCGCTGGGACGAACGCCCGGTTGCGGTGATCGTCCCGGAGGATGCGTCGTCACCACCCACCCTCGAGGAGGTGCGGACCTTCCTGGTCGACCGGGTTGCGAAGTGGTGGCTGCCGGACGCGCTGGAGATCGTCGAGGAGATCCCCAAGACCTCGGTCGGCAAGCTCGACAAGAAGGTGCTGCGCAGCCAGCTCGATGTCGTGCTCGACTGACCGTTCGAGACGTTCAAGAGGTGCGGCGATGACGTGGACCGAACCGGAACTCCTGAGTGTCCCGGTCGATGGAGGCGAGCTGATCGTCGGTCGGTGGGGTAGCGGTGCGACTCCGGTGCTGGCCAGCCACGGCATCACCGCGAACCACCGCAGCTTCGCCGAGGTAGCCGAGCAGTTGCGTGCCAACGGCGCGGACGTGTCGCTGTTCGCGGTCGACCATCGTGGCCGCGGCGGATCGTCGTCGCTGCCCGGTCCCTATGGGCTGGAGGCGCATGCGCGCGACCTGGTGGCTGTCGCGGACCACCTCGACATCACCGAGATGGTGGCAGACAACTTCTCAGGCCTCATCAGTGGCGGTCATGCCGAGGGACTTTTGCCTCCCGTCCTCGGCCCGCCACGCAAGGACAGTCCCCACGATCTGACTCTTTATATTGGCCAACTCGAATTTGAACTGGAATGGGAGGACCAGAC
>SKNK01000104.1 GCA_007120565.1 Nitriliruptoraceae bacterium
ACCTTCATCACCCCACTCATGCTGGAGTGGACCCGGGACAACGAACCTGGCATCGCGATCAACTACCAGTCCATCGGTTCCGGCGGCGGGATCGCCCAGTTCCTCGAGGAGACGGTCGACTTCGGCTCCAGCGAGCGTTACCTCACCGACGAAGAGGTCGAGGACGCCCGCGCGATCCGCGGCTGCGACCCACTCCACATCCCCGACGCCTTCGGCGCGGTCGTTCCGGCGTACAACTTCCCGGCGCTCGACGAGGCGCTCGAGGCCGCCGGTCAGGATTCACTGGTCCTCACCGGCGAGGTGATCGCCGACATCTACCTCACCAACATCACGCAGTGGGACGATCCGGCCATCGCCTCACTCAACCCGGACCTGGACATCCCCAGCGGCGACATCATCCCGGTGCACCGCTCTGACGGCTCGGGTACGACCTACATCTTCGTCACCTACCTCTCGGACGTCAGCGACGAGTGGGCGGAGGAGATCGGGGCGGGCAGCGAGGTCGATTGGCCGCTCGGCACCATCGGCGGCAACGGCAACGAGGGCGTGGCAGCCGAGACCCAGCAGCAGCCGGGCGCGATGGGCTACCTCTCCATCGCCTACGCGATCGAGAACGACATCTCCATGGTCTCGGTCATCAACGACGACGGCAACGCGGTCTACCCGACCGTCGACTCGGTCGCCGCTGGTCCTTCGACGATCATCGACACGATCCCCGAGGACTTCCGCTACGACATCCTCGGCGTCGGTGGGGACGGCTTCCCGATCGTCGGAACCCACTGGGTTCTGGCCTGGGAGTGTGGCTACGACGACGACATCGCCGAGTCGCTCAAGGACTTCCTCACCTGGGCGGTCACCGACGGTGACGACCTTGCCGTCGACCTGTTGTACTCGCCGGTGACCGGCGCCTTCGAGGAGCGGGTGCTCGGCCAGATCGAGCGCATCAACTCCGCCAACTAGGGGCAACGGGGGCGGCGGTCCGGCTTGTGACGGACCACCGCCCTCGGCCCCTGTCGCCGTTCTCCAAGGAGGGCCGCACGGTGTCCACGACCTTGACCACACCCGAACCGTCGAAGCTGCGAGGCATCGGCGGTGGGCGCGCGGATCGGCTGTTCCGCGGCACACTCATCTTCGCCGCGTCCAGCGTGCTGGTGATCCTCGCCGCGATGATCATCCGTACGACCATCGAAGCCTGGCCCGTGTTCGCCAAGGAGGGCCTCTTCGGCTTCGTCTTCGGCCAGCAGTGGAGCGTTGGTACCTCGCGTAGCGAGGTCACCGGCACCTACGGCGCGTTCCCCTTCATCTACGGCACGATCAAGACCAGCCTCATCGCGGTCGTGGTCGCCGTGCCCCTGGCCATCGGCATCGCGCTGTTCACCAACGAGGTGGCACCGAAGTGGCTCCGACGGCCGCTCGCCTACACCGTCGACACCCTGGCGATGGTCCCAAGCATCGTCTACGCCCTGGTCGGCATGTACTTCTTCCGCCTCTACGTGTGGGGGCCAGCCGGGCAGGTCATCGCCGACAGCCCACTGACGTCGGTGCCGATCATCGGAGGCTTCTTCAGTGGCCCGGTGCTGCTCTCCAGCTACTGGTCCGCAGCCAACATCCTCGCGATCATGATCCTGCCGATCATCACCGCGATCTGTCGCGACGTCTTCGCACAGGTGCCGGAGGACGAACGCAACGCCGCCTACGCGATGGGAGCAACGCGCTGGGAGGTCATGAGCAAGGTGATCGTCCCCCACAGCTTCTCCGGGATCGTCGGGGGGACCATGCTCGGTCTCGGTCGCGCCCTGGGTGAGACGCTGGCGGTGGCGGTGCTCATCGGTTCGAGTCAGCGCTGGGCCGGCCGGCTGTTCGCCGGCGGAGACTCGATGACCGCCGTCATCGCCAACACCTTCGCGGACGCCCATCCCGAGGCGATCTGGGCCCTGCTCGCGATCGGCGTGACGCTGTTCTTCATCACGATGTTCGTCAACATAGGAGCTCGGCTCATCGTCGCGCGGGTCGGTGGACGGGTCGGCGGAGGAGCCGTCATATGACGATCGATACCCAGCCACGGGCCGTTCTGGACCCAGAGCCGCAGAGCCTGCGGGAGACCACCCGCAACGCACGACGTCGTGAACGCTTCTCGAAGGGCATGACGTTCCTGCTCTTCGGCACGGTGATGGCGGCGATCGTCCCGCTCGTCACCCTCCTGACCATCGTCGTCGTCAACGGCTGGCCAGCGATCAACGGGGAGTTCTTCACCCAGGTCGAGCCGCTGTCCTACCGTGACCGAGGCGGCGGCTACCTGCACGGCATCGTGGGAACCCTGTACATGACCGGGATCGCGACACTGATCAGCGCCCCGCTCGGGCTTGGCGCCGCCGTCTACCTCAACGAACGTCCCGGCCGGTACGCCAACATCGTGCGGTTCTTCACCGACGTCATGACCGGCGTGCCATCGGTGTTCGTCGGGCTGGCTGTGTACGCCCTGATCGTGAGCGGCAGCGGGGGGTTCGGACTGGGCTTCGGCACCCTCGCCGGCGCGATCGCCCTGTCGATCATCATGTTGCCGATCGTGGTGCGATCCTCAGAGGAGATGTTGCGGTTGGTCCCGGCGGACCTCAAGGCCGCCAGCTACGGGCTCGGAGCACGCCAGTGGCAGACGACCTTCCGCGTCACCTTGCCGGCAGCCGCACCCGGGCTGACGACCGGTGCCATCCTGGCCGTCGCACGGGGTGCCGGCGAGACCGCCCCGCTGATCATGACCGCGCTGGGTGCCAGGCAGGTCGTGACGCAACTCACCGGCGCTCCCCAGTCCGACGTCGGTCTGCTGATGCTCGGCGGCTTCCGCCAACCCTTCGACGCGGGTATCGAACGGGCGTGGGCCGGTGGGTTCACCTTGATCGCCATCGTGCTGATCCTGTCCATCGTCGCCCGGGCCATCGCCCGCCGCAGCCAACTGTGAGCACACGACAGCAAACGTCGCTGTCAAGCCTCTCAACGTTCACCCCGCCGTTACCTCACTGCCGCAAGATGAGGAGCAGCGGCAGGTTCGTCAGATCGGTGTCCCCGTGACAACCCACGTCCCTGACCCGCGCGCCACGACCGAGCACGGAGCCACGATGGAGCAGCAGACCGTGACCGAAGACCACGCGCCCACGTCCGCGGCCAGCACAATGGACCAGCGCCCGGGCCTGCATGTCGACATCGGACAACGCCGACGCGCGCAGCACAACGAGGTGCACATCACGCTCAAGGACGTCACCGTGAAGTACGGGACGTTCACGGCGGTCCGCGGGGTCTCGCTGGAGGTGCCACGCAAGGAGATCACGGCGCTGATCGGACCCAGCGGGTGCGGGAAGTCGACACTGCTGCGGACCCTCAACCGGATGAACGACCTGGTTCCGACTGCGTCGGTCGCGGGATCGGTCCGCTACAACGGCGAGGACATCTACGACGCCGACGTCGACCCCGTCGAGGTCCGTCGCCGCATCGGCATGGTGTTCCAGAAGCCCAACCCGTTCCCGAAGTCCATCTACGACAACGTCGCCTTCGGGCCGCGGCTCAACGGCGTCAAGCGGGAGCTCGACGACATCGTCGAGAAGAGCCTGCGTCGAGCCGCCCTCTGGGACGAAGTGAAGGACAAGCTCGGCCAGAGCGGGTTGTCCCTGTCCGGAGGGCAACAGCAGCGGCTGTGTATCGCGCGAGCGATCGCGGTCGACCCCGACGTCATCCTGATGGACGAGCCGTGCTCGGCCTTGGACCCGATCGCGACGCTTCGCATCGAGGAACTGATGCGGGAGATGACCTCGGACTACACCATCGTCATCGTGACCCACAACATGCAGCAGGCTGCGCGCGTGTCGGACCGCACGGCGTTCTTCACCGTCGATGTCGACAACCCGCAGCAGGAACGCAGCGGGGTGCTGGTCGAGGTCGACGACACCGAGACGATCTTCACTCAGGCGAGTGACGAGCGAACCGAGGCCTACATCACCGGGCGCTTCGGGTAGTAAGCCGTCCCCGTGAAAGACGCGCCGCTGGAGCCCACCAGTCACCGATCGGACCCCCCGGACGCCCGGCCCCGTCACTCACCTCCCCCTGGAGTCGCCATGCCACGTGAGTTCCATATCGAGCTCGAGGGTCTCAACCACGCGTTCACCCAGACCACGGGTCTGGTCGCTGAGGTGCTGATGGACCTCGTGAGGACCCCGGAGGAGCGTTGCGCACCGCGCCTGTCTCTGGCGACGCGCATCGTGGACGACATCGACGGCCGCTGTCGGGAGCTCGAGGACGGGGGGCACGTTCTGCTCGCCCGACAAGCTCCGGTGGGCGGCGATCTGCGTCGACTGATCGCGATCCTGCGTCAACTCACCAACGTCGAACGCGCCGCCCGTCACACCCGCCACGTCCTGGATGGTCACCGCAACCTCGATGTCTCCACGCTGCCCGCAGACATCGCGGTGCTGCTCGAGGCCATGGGAGAGCGCGCTGCAGAGGTGTTCCGTGGGGGCCTCGACGCCTGGTCGTCAGGCGACGCGTTGGCCGTCAACGAACTCGACATCAAGGACCGGGACGTCGATGCGCTCCAGCTGCGCCTGCTGGAGGCCGCCAGCCACAGCGATCAGATCCACGGGGAGACCCGGTTGTCACTGGGGCTGATCGCCCGGCACTACGAGCGGATCGCCGACTATGGCGTCTCGCTGGCCCGAGACGCGGCCTTCGTCATCACCGGCGAGCGGGTCACCCCCTGACGGTCGATCCCATCCTCACCGACGGAAGCTCAGTCGACGCCGGCGTTCCTCCGCACCCTCGCCGGTCAGCCACTGCCACGACATGACCGCCAGGAGCAGGCCGGCTCCCGTCAGGTTGGACGGCCAGCCCGGAGCGATCAACAGACCGCCACCAACGAGCAGCACGGCGGTCTCGAACCAGCGCGCCGATCGGAACAGGTACTGGCTGGTCCCGGCAGCGAAGGCATAGATCCCGAGTAGCGCGGTGATCGTCGTCCTGGTCAGCTCGCCAGGCGATCCTCCGATGAGTGGCGAGTAGGCCATCAGCAACGGCACGATGTACAGCCCACGGCCGAGTTTCCATGACTGCATGCCGGTCGCCATGGGTCTGGCATCCGCGATGCTGGCTGCGGCGAACGCCGCGATACAGATCGGAGGCGTGAGGTTGGCGTCCTGGCTCACCCAGAAGATGATCAGGTGAGCAACCAACAGGGTCAGCCCGAGCTCGGTCAACGCAGGTGCCGCCAGGATCGCGACGATCACGTACGACGAGGTTGCGGTCAACCCGGCACCGAGGACCCATGAGGCCAACGTCACCAGGATGAGGCCGAACAGCAGGCTTCCTCCCGAGAGGTCGACGATGAGTCCGGAGAAGCGCAGGCCGAGCCCCGTGAGGCCAAGGACGCCGAGCACGATGCCGATCGTCCCGACGACCCCCGCGACCGAGAGCGACCGGACCGAACCCTCCCAGAAGGCATCGAACGCGTCCTTCGGGGTGAGCCGGTTGCCCTCGTACGGGATGAGGCCAAGCACCAGCGCAGCGACGATCCCCCAGAAAGCGGCGAACGCCGGACTGTAGTCGGAGAGGATCAGCCAGAAGATCACCGCGATCGGCAGGAGCAGATGCCAGCCACGCATGAGGACCGTGAGGGGCTTGTCCAGTTCGTTGCTTGGCACACCTCGCAGGTTGCGCTTGAGGGCCTCGAAGTCGACCATGAAGTACACGGTGACGAAGTACAGCAATGCCGGGATGATCGAGACCAGCACGATCGTGGTGTACGGGGTACGGGTGAACTCGGCGATGATGAACGCGCCTGCCCCCATGACCGGGGGGAGCATCTGCCCGCCGGTCGAGGCCGCCGTCTCCACCCCGCCCGCGAACTCCTTGCGGTAGCCAACCCGTTTCATCAGCGGGATCGTGAAGGTCCCCGTGGTCATCACGTTGGCGACAGCACTTCCGGAGATCGAGCCCATCAGCGCACTGACCAGGATCGCGGCCTTGGCCGGTCCCCCGCGGAAGCGGCCGGCGAGCGCATAGGGCAGATCGATGAAGAACTGCGCCGCTCCGCTCTTCTGTACGACGCTGCCGAAGAAGATGAACAGCAACACGAAGGTGGCGAAGATGTTGGCGACCAGCCCGAACACGCCATCGAAGGACATGAACTGGGTGCCGATGAACCGTTCGAGGCTGTAGCTGCGGTTGAACAGCAGTCCCGGCATGTAGGGACCGAAGAAGACGTAGGCGATGGCGAACATGCCGATGACCGACAGGGTCCATCCGACCGTCCGACGTGTCACCTCGAGGCTCAGCACCACGATGATCGTGCCCATGACCACGTCCATGGTCGATGGTCGCCCCGCGCGACCGATCATGTCCGGATAGACGAACACGAAGTAGCCGCTGGAGGCGGCGGCAGCAGCGATCAGTGGGAAGTCGTACCACGGCACCTTGGTGCCGGGCTTGCCACGCCGGATCGGATACAGCAACAGGATCAGGATCATGGCGCCACCGACGTAGAACCCTCGGTGGGCTTGGGGCGACTGCATCCCGAACTGGGCGGTCGCGAGGTAGTACAGGGCGTAGACCGCACCGAAGATCTTGACGAACCACAATGCCACCCCGCCGAGCTCACGGACCCCACCGATGGACTCGTCAACGGCGGTCGTCGTACCGGTCGTCGGTGCC
>SKNK01000463.1 GCA_007120565.1 Nitriliruptoraceae bacterium
AGGTCGAACTCGCGCAGGAACTGCGCCCAGAGATGACCGGCGGCTGCACCTTCGACCTCGAGGAAGCGGTGGCGTTCCTCCACGGCGAGGGCATCCCGGTGATCGGCCGTATCGTCGCGTTCCGCGACCCCACCCTGGTCGGCTGGGCCTGGGAGAATGACCGCCGGGACTACGCCGTCCAGACCCCCGACGGCGACCGCCTGCCGATCTACGGGAGCGGGATGGCGAACTTCGCCAACCCCGACGTGACCGAGTACAACATCGCGTTGGCCGAGGAGGCAGCGGCGGCTGGTGTCGACCACATCCTGTGGGACTACATCCGCCGGCCCGAGGGCAACCTCGACAACATCGTCTTCCCGGGGCTCGAGGGCTCGGTCGAGGACGAGATCGTGGACTTCACCCGCCGGGCCGATGAGGCACTGCGACCCTACGGCATCGTCCATGGCGCATCGGTCTACGGCATCGCCGCAACCCGACCCCGAGAGATCGGCCAGGACATCCCGGCGCTGGCGGACCACCTCGACTACGTCGCCCCGATGATCTACCCGGACCACTGGGGCCCAGGTGAGTTCGATCTCGCGAACCCGAACGCCGCCCCGTACGAGGTGGTCTACGAGTCCATGAGGACCTTCGAGGACATCCTGGGGGACAAGCGCGCACGCACGATCCCGTGGCTCGGCGACTTCGGCTCCCGCGAGATGGATGCCGGCGCCTACATCGCTGCCCAGATCGAGGGAACCCTCGACAACGACGTCCGCGAGTTCCTGCTCTGGAACTCTGGGTCGCGCTACACCACCGACGCCATCCAGCCACTGGACTAGACGGATCCGGAGCTTCGGCTAGCCGGAGGATCCGAGGAGAGGGAACGCGGTGCCATTCGCTGAGGTCAACGGGCAGAGCCTGCGCTACGAGGACACCGGTGGGGACGGTCCACCGCTCGTCTTCAGCCACGGCTTCCTGATGGATCACGAGATGTTCGCCCCGCAGGTCGCCGACCTCGCCGACGTCTACCGCGTGATCACCTGGGACCAGCGCGGCTTCGGCGAGACCGGGTTCGACGGCGAGCCCTTCGACTACTGGGACTCCGCCCGCGATGCGTTCGGGCTCCTGGACCACCTCGGCATCGAGCGGGCCGTCCTCGGCGGCATGTCACAGGGCGGCTACGTGTCGCTCCGGGCCGCCTTGCTGCAACCTGACCGGGTCCGGGCGCTGATCCTGATCGACACCCAGGCGCCCCCGGAAGCTGCGGACAAGGTCGCGGAGTACCGCGCGATGATCGAGGCCTGGTCGACCAACGGCTACATCGAGGAGTTGGCCTCGGTCGTCGCTGGCCTGATCATCGCCGACCCGGGCCTGGAGCCGGAGTGGAAGGCCAAGTGGCGAAACCTGGATCCCGCGCGACTGCGCGCTGCCGGAGCCGCCCTCCTTGACCGTGATGACATCTCCGACCGGACCCCGGAGCTGGCGATGCCGGTCCTCATGGTTCACGGTAAGGAGGACACCGCCATCCCCGTCGAGCGCGCACGTGAGATCTGTGGGGCGGTCGATGACTGCCGAGGTGTGGTCGAGGTCGACGGCGCCGCCCACGCTCCGAACCTCACCCACCCGCAGATCGTCAACCCCGCGGTGCGCACCTTCCTCGAGGGCCTCCCCGCCTGACCCACACCCGGCCTGACCGCACGACGTCGAGCCGCACGGAGACGTGGGGCAGCAGCTCCCAACTGGTGGGCACGCGCCGCCAGGGCCGCGCTCAGGCTCGCGATCACCGTGGCTTCATCCCGTAGGTCTACCTCGGTCACGTACGTGATGTGGATGTTCTCTCTGCGGAGCTCAGCAGCACGCTCGAGGTCCTCGGCCCGTCCCGGCGCCGTCGCGTGGTCGACCTTCCCCTGGTACTCGATGCCGTGGCGCACCGTCGGGAACCACCAGTCAACGCGACGATGTGGGCTCACCCAGTACTGCGCCAGTGATGCGGGGGCGAAACCCTGGAGCAGCACGTGGAGGCGACGCTCACCGCCCCCTGTCCCCTGCTGCAGATCGAGGTCGAGGAGGGCCACCAGCGCGCGCCCACCATGGGACCGCGAGCCCAGTTCGCTGATCCGTTCGATGAGTCTCCCCGGACGGAGCAGCCCTCGCCATCGCAGAACGTCGTGAGCCAGTCGGATCCGACGAGCACCGATCTGCGAAGCGAAGGCGGCGCTGTCGAGGTCGAGGTGCGCGAGTGCCGCCGGTCCGGTGAGCGTCGCCCCTCCACCCGCACGAAGCGTGGCAGCGAGCGCGCGTTGGATGGGGAGCCGAACCCCTCCACCGATGCGGTGGACCCCGAACTCGATCGGTTGCGTCCAGCCAGAGCCGAGCAGCGTTCGCACAGGCTGCTCACCGACCAACCCCAGTACCTGGCGGCGCGCGATGACGCCGAGCTGTGCTTCGGCGAGTTGTCGGAACGGGATGGGGAACCTCATCCGGGCAGTCTGGCGTAGCGAAGGAGCCGACCCCGCCCGAGCTGCGATCTGTGGACAGGCTGGCTACCAGGACGGGCACCACCGTCTCATCCAACCGCTATCGCGCACATCCGGAGCCATATCCACCAGGATCCGCACCCCACCACCCGTTCCAACCGCGGCTGAAGCGAGGCGGGTCGGCCGCGGCGGTCAGGACTTCACGGGACCGAGGATGTCCTCCAGCAGCTGTTCGAGTTCCTGCTCGTGGACCACATGCTGCCCCGCGGCCGGCGACGCCGACGGCACGCGGGACGCGCGCCGCAACTCGCGCCCGTCGTCGAGCTCCTCCAGCAGGTTCCAGAGCCGTCCGTCCACGAAGCCCCAAGGCCCCATGTTCTCGGGCTCTTCTTGTGCCCAGCAGACATCCTTGGCGTTGGGGTAGGTCGCGAGGATGTCTCGGATCTGATCCGCCGGGAAGGGATACAGCTGCTCCACACGGACAACGGGGACGTTGAGCTCGCGTTCGTCACGCTCATCCATGCAGTCGAAGGTGACCTTGCCTGACCCCAGCACGACCGTGGTCACCTCATCCCGAGCACGATCACCCGACGACCATGCCGGGTCGTCGATCGTCTCGAGGAACGAGCCCGAGGTGAACTCCGAGATGTCGGAGAACGCCTTCGGTGAGCGCAAGAGGGACTTGGGCGTGAAGATCACCAAGGGCTTGCGAACATCGCGGTGCATCTGGCGGCGAAGCACGTGGAAGTACTGCGCCGCGGTCGTGGCGTTGACGACCTGGATGTTGTCCTCGGCGCACAGCGTGAGGAACCGCTCGATCCGGGCGGAGGAGTGCTCCGGTCCCTGCCCCTCGTAGCCGTGGGGAAGGAGCAGGACCAGACCCGAGGTCTCGTCCCACTTGTCCTCGGCCGCGACGACGAACTGATCGATGGTGACCTGGGCACCGTTGATGAAGTCACCGAACTGGGCCTCCCAGCACACCAGGGCGTCCTTGTCCTGCACCGAGTAGCCGTACTCGAAGCCGACCGCAGCGAACTCACTCAGGAGGGAGTCGTAGATGAACCACTTGCCCTGGTCATCGGAGAGATCGGAGAGGGGGAGGAACTCCTGACCGGTCTTGTAGTCGACCTGTACCGCGTGACGCTGGGAGAAGGTGCCACGCCGTGAGTCCTGACCGGCCAACCGAACGTTGGTGCCCTCCATCAGCAGCGACCCGAACGCCAAGGTCTCACCGAGCGCCCAGTCGATGGTCCCGGCGTCGTAGCGTTCGCGGGCCTTCTTGAAGATGCGGTTGAGCTTGGGGTGGCGCGTGAAGTCCTCCCGGACGTCGAACACCACATCCGCGATCCGGTCGAGCACCCGCATCTCGACGCCCGTCTCAACCGGCTCGAGCAGCGCGGTCGAAGGCTCCGGACGTAGTGCCTTGGGTGGTTCGGGCGGCGCGGACCGTTTGGTCTCTTCGAAGGCGGTCTGCAGTTTGCCCTCGAAGTCCTCGAGGAAGCTCTCCGCCTGTTCCAGCGAGATGTCACCGCGGCGCACCAGCCGCTCGGTGTAGAGCTTGCGGACCGACCGCTGGCTGTCGATCGTCACGTACATCTGGGGCTGCGTGAAGGAGGGGTCATCGGCCTCGTTGTGCCCGTGGCGGCGGTAGCAGATGAGGTCGATGACGATGTCGCGGTGGAAGTGCTCGCGGTAGTCGAAGGCCAGTCGTGCGACGCGCACCACCGCCTCGGGATCGTCGCCGTTGACGTGGAGGATCGGGGCGTGGACCGTCTTCGCGACGTCGGTCGCGTACAGCGACGACCGCGACTCCTCCGGCGAGGTGGTGAAGCCAACCTGGTTGTTGATCACCACGTGGACGGTTCCACCCGTCCGGTACCCGCGGAGCTGCGAGAGGTTCAGGGTCTCGGCGACGACCCCTTGGCCGGCGAAGGCCGCATCGCCGTGCATCAGCAGCGGCAACGCCGGGTAGATGTCCTCGTCCCCACGGTCGTACTTGTCCTGCATCGCACGGGCGATGCCCTCGACGACCGGGTTGACCGCCTCGAGGTGGGAGGGGTTGGGCGGCAGGTGCAGGTCGATGGTGTTGCCGGCCCGGGTCTCGTAGGTCGCCGAGGTGCCGAGGTGGTACTTGACGTCGCCGGAGCCCTGGACGGTGTCGGGATCGATGTGCCCTTCGAACTCGCCGAAGATCTGCCGGTGCGACTTGTGGAGGATGTTCGACAGGACGTTGAGCCGCCCGCGGTGGGCCATCCCCATGACGATGTCGCTCAACCCGGCGTCGGCCGCTGCCTCGCAGACGGCATCGAGCAGGGGGATCAGCGTCTCGGCGCCTTCCAGCCCGAACCGCTTCTGCCCCACGTACTTGGTGTGCAGGAAGGACTCGAAAGCCTCGGCCGCGTTCAGACGTTCGAGGATCCACTTCTGATCCTCGGCGGGGACGTCCTCGGTCACGCCTTCGACCCGGTCACGGATCCAGGCCTTCTCCACCGGATCGAGCACATGGCCGTACTCGATGCCGATGGTCCGGCAGTACGCATCCCGGAGGACGCCGAGGATGTCCCCCAGCGCCATCTTGGTGGTCTCACCGCCGACATCGGTGAGGAACTCGCGATCGAGATCCCAGATCGACAGCCCGTAGTAGGTCGGATCGAGTTCGGGGTGCAGTGTCGGTGGGATCTGCTTCAGCGGGTCGAGGTCGGCGATCAGGTGACCCCGCACCCGGTACATGTTCGCGAGCTGCCCGACCTTCATCTGCTTGCCCAGCAGATCGGTGTGGCTGTCCATGTCGGTGGAGTCGGTGCGCCAGCGGGCCGGCTCGTAAGGCAGCCCCAGGGCCCGGAACACCTCGTCATAGAAGCCGTCCTCGCCGAGGAGCAGCTCGCTGACGCGCGCCAGGTACATCCCGGACTCCGCGCCCTGGATCACCCGATGGTCGTAGGTGGAGGTCAGGGTGATGACCTTGCCGACCGCGATCTTGGCCAGCGTGCGCTCGTCCGCAGCCTGGAACTGGGCCGGGTAGTCGATCGTTCCGACCCCAAGGATCGCTGCTTGCCCGCTCATCAGCCGGGGGATCGAGTGGACGGTGCCGATCGTGCCAGGGTTGGTGATCGTGATGACCCCGCCGCCGAACATCGCGGGGTCGAGCTTGTTCAGCCGGATGCGGCGGATGATCTCCTCGTAGGCGAGCAGGAACTCATCGAAGGCCAGGGTGTTCGCATCCTTGATCACGGGCACGAGCAACGAGCGCGATCCATCGTCGTTCTCGATGTCGACCGCCAAGCCGAGGCCGAACTCCTCCGGACGCAGTACGGCAGGCTTGCCGTCCTCAGTCTGGGTGTAGACCTTGGCCATCGCCGGGACGTCATCGACGGCACGGACCATCGCGTAGGCGATCAGGTGGGTGAACGAGACCTTGCCGCCACGGGTGCGGCGCAGGTAGTTGTTGATGATCTTGCGGTTGACCTCGAGGAGCTTGGCGGGCACATCGCGAACGGACGTCGCCGTCGGGACCCCGAGCGAGGTCTCCATGTTCTCGACGATCCGCGCTCCGACCCCCCGGATCCGCTCGGGCTCGGGCCCATCCTCCGGCACCTTGGCGACCGCAGCCTTGGCATCGCCTGAGCCGGAACGAGCGCCGGAGGAGCCGTCCTCCTTCGCGCCGTTCTTTCCCGCGTTCGCACCCTCCGGACGGTAGTTCTCGAAGAAGTCCCGCCAGCCCTTGGACAGCTCCTCGGGGTCGTCGCGGTACTGCTCGTACATCTCCTCGACGAGCCACTCGTTCAGCTCTGAACGCGACCGCGACGGCGGGCGCTTGGGGCTTCTGGCCATGGTGGGGCTCGTCCTGGCGGCTGGGCGGCACGATCAACGACAGAGTAGGCCGACGACCACCAAGGGTAGATGGTCGAGCCGATCGCGCGAACCTCGACGAGACACCCACCGAGGACGAGACGGGTTGGATGCAACCCGCTCGGTCGAGTGGACGTCAGACCTTGCGAGCACGCCGAACGCGCGATGCTGAGCGAGCGAGACGTACGCCACCTCGCTCTCGGGGGTGCGACGATGGGGAGAACGCCGATGCGTACACCGTTGAAGCTGCTGGCCGCAGCACTGATCGCCACGATGGTCGTCGCTTGTTCCGCGGAGGGCGACATGAGCGCCGGCGACGTCGCCGAAACGGACTGGCCCGCGAGCACCAG
>SKNK01000150.1 GCA_007120565.1 Nitriliruptoraceae bacterium
CGTTGCCGACGATCGAGTGGATCGCCCCCTGGCAGGAGTTCTGGAAGAACTGCCACAGCAGGTACCCCGCGATGAAGAAGGCCGGGAACGGGCCACCGACCTCGATCCGGACGACCAGGGTGAAGATGACACTGAAGACGACGGTCATCAGTACCGGGGTCAGCATCGACCACAGGAACCCGAGCGAGGAGTTGCGGTACCTGACCTTGAGTTCCTTGCGCACCAACTGCACCAGCAGTTCACGCGCACGCCAGCGCTCGCCCACGCGGTGGCCGAGGGTCCCGACAACCCCCGGTCGCGCCGTTCCGTCGGCGACGGACACCTCAGGCCCTCCGTTCCGCGTCGAGATCAGGAACGACGCAGACCCCCCGCCAGCACAGGTGAGGCGGATGCCATCCTACGAGCGTTGTAGCACAGCTTCGAAACCGAGCGATCCTTGGACCGATCATCGTGCGGCCCGCGGCTGGCGAGCTCCCTCGGGGACGATGCTTCCCGCAACGATGCGCTGCCCCGGACCGATCAGCGCCCGCGCACCGACCTGCGCCCGCGCACCGAGCTGGGACGCGTCACCGAGCACCGCGTCGATCACCTCAGCGTCCTCGCCGACGACCACCTCGTCGTGCAGGACGGCACCGACGACCTTCGCCCGGTCTCCGATACGGCAACCGGATCCGAGCACCGTGTACGGCCCCACCGTGGCATGCGGAGCGATCCGCGTACCGGCCCCAACCCACACCGGCTCACGGATCGTCGCGCTTGCGGCTACCTCGACGTCGACGCCGAGGTAGCGACGTGAACCGGAAGCGACCGTCGGCCAGGCGACCTCACCATCGAGGACCAGGCGATGCCCGTGGAGGTAGCGCTCCGGGGTCCCCAGATCGGCCCACACCGCATCGCTGACCGAGCCGGCAAGCATCTGACCCTCGGCGACCAGACCGGGGAACACCCTTCGCTCGAAGCTGAGCGGACCCTGGGGGAAGCCGGCGAGGGCTCCCGGTTCCAGGACGTAGGTGCCGGCGTTGACCGCGTCTTGCCCGGGAAGCGTGCCCGGAGGTGGTTTCTCGACGAAGTCGACGATCCGGTTGCCGTCGAGCACGCAGACCCCGTAGGCCGAGGTGTCCTGGACGCGGGTGAGTGAGAGGGTTGCCTGTGCGGCGTGCTCACGATGGTGGGAGACGAGGGCGGCAAGGTCGAGGTCGGTGAGGATGTCACCGTTGAGGACCAGGAAGGTGCCGCTCACGCGATCGAGTGCGCTGCGGACCCCGCCCGCAGTGTCCAGCGGCTCGGGTTCGGGCACGGACTCGAGTGTCACCCCGACGCTCGCCGCGTCGGCCCCCAGCACCGCGAACGGCGAGGGATCGGGGCCGACCACCAACAGCACGCGCTCGATGCCCTCGGCTGCGAGCCGGCGGATCAGCCCGCTGAGGAACGGCAGGCCAACCAGCGGAAGCAGCGGCTTCGGAGTGGCATCGGTCAGCGGAGCGAGCCGTGTCCCCCGGCCGCCCGCAACGATCATGGCCTCCCGTACTGGCGTCATCGCTCACCCGCCCGACGCTCACCCGTCGTGCTGTGAACCGCGCCGAGGGTGCGCTCCCACAACCAGGTAACGACCACCCATACGACGAGGCCCACCCGCAGCACCAGCCGCAGCCCTGCAGAGACCGGGCCGGAGCGCTGCCGCCAGACGAACCGGTCCAGACCGCGCGCGTGGCTCACCAACGAACGCCACCTCGCGGTTGAAGTCGACGCGCCAACCCGATGCTCGACACCTGCGGCCGGCTGGTAGCGCAGTCGCCATCCGGCGGCACGGAGGCGGACACCCAGGTCGACGTCCTCGACGTAGAGGTGGTAGCCCGGATCGAAGCCACCGACCTCGTCGAAGGCGCCGCGCCGCAGGGCCAGGGCACAGCCGGAGAGCCAGTCGGCATCTCGCGGCAGGGAAGGTGTGTGCTCGAGCTCGCGGTACCGGCGCGTCCACCGGTTCGACGGCGCTACCCGGCCACAGACCGCGTGGCCGATGGCGGTCTGAAGGTCCGGGAGCCGACGCGCCGACGCCTGCGGTTCGCCGTCCGGGTAGACCACCGCCGGCCCGACGGCCGCCAGCGTGGGGTCGTCGTCCAACTCGTCGGCCAGCCGAGCCACGCTGCCCGGCTCGAACCGCACGTCGGCGTTCGCCACGATCACGCAGGAAGCCGAGGTGACCCGGACACCGGCATTGGCCCCCCGCCCGAACCCGGCGTTCGCCAACTCCAGGACGCGTACGTCGGGACGGGCAGCCAGGACGGCGTCGACGGTGCCGTCGGTGGAGCCGGTGTCGACCACCACGATCTCGTCGGGTGGCTGATCGGGGCGGTGATCGGCCGGACGATCGCCGCGGGCTCCCAAGGAGTCGAGGCAGCGCAGGACGTCGTCACGCGTGTTGTGGGTGACGATCACCACGGCGGTTCGCGGTTCCCCCGTCACGCTGAGCCCGGCGGCGTAGCCGCACCACCGGCACCTCCTCCAGGGGATGGCAGCTCACCGAGCTCCTCCAGGAGGCGGACCAGACCGTCGCGCCAGTGCGGCAACGACATGAGACCCGCGGCGGTCGCGTGGGTCGCGTCGAGCACCGACCAACCGGGGCGGGCTGCCGGTCGGGTGAGCGTCGCCCCGCTGATGGGTCGTACCTCGACGTCGATGCCGGCGAGCTCGACGATGGCCCTGGCCTGGTCGACGCGGCTGACGTAGCCGTCGTTGGTGCGGTGCCACGTCCCATACCGGCCGGACACCGCCACCTCCCGGATCGCGGTCGCCAGGTCGCGCGTCGCCGTCGGCGAGCCGACCTCGTCCGCGACGACATCGAGGTGATCGCGTTCGCGGGCGGCACGCAGGATGGCGGTCACGAAGTTGTTGCCCCTGGCGCCGGTGACCCATGAGGTGCGCACGATGTGGTGACGCGGCAGGGTCTGGCGGACGAGTTGTTCCCCGGCAGCCTTCGTTCGGCCGTAGACGTTGGCCGGCGAGACCGGATCGAACTCGGTCCAGCCACGGGGGGTGTCGCCATCGGTGGGCGCCGGGCCACTGAAGACGTGCTCGGTGGAGACGGTCACCAGGGTCGCGTCGAGGCGTGCGCAGGCGCGCGCGAGCCACCAGGGGCCGAGGGCGTTGACCCGGTGGGCCCGGGCGGGATCTTCCTCACAGCCGTCGACATCGGTCCAGGCGGCAGCGTTCACCACCAGCTGAGGGGTATGGAAGGCGACCGCGTCGGCGACCGCGGCCTCGTCGCTGACGTCCAGGTCAGCATGCGCCATCCCGACCACGTCGTGGTCGGTGAAGGCCTCCAGCAGGTCGAGGCCGAGCTGGCCGCCTGCGCCGGTCACGAGCACCCTCATGAGGTGGCATCGTCTCCGACGGCGACCACCACATCCGCACCTTCCGGTGGGGTCACATCGTCGGGCAGGGTCTCGACGGTGGTGCCGAGCGTCGCGGCGACCCACTCGGCCTGTTCCTCGTTGCCAGGCACCGCGTACACGACCGTGGTGTCGCCGGCGTCGAGAGCCTCCGGGCCGCTACCTGCACCCCCCGGCATGAAGCCACCGAAGCTGAGGGTGCGAACCACGATGTCCTGCTCGGTCGCGCGTCCCCCGGACCACACCGAGACGACCGTGTCGCGCCGCTCGTCACGCGTGCCACGTTCACGGATCGGCTCGCCCGAACGGACCGTGTCGAAGATGTCACGCGCCCCCGGGCCGTAGGCGATGATGTAGTAGACCCCGTCGATGGTCTGGTTGTAGCCCGGAACCGCGGTCATCGGCACGCCACCGGTAACCACGTCACGGGCATCGTCGGCCAGGATGCGCATCTGGTTGACGGTGAGGTCCTCGTCGGTCTCCAGGCTGCCGGCAACGTCCTCGACGAGCTGGAAGAGCCGCACCGGGTCGGCCAACACCCGACGGTCGGTCAGTTCACCGAGCATCCCCTGGATGAACCGCTGCTGCCGGTCGATACGGTCGAAGTCCCCCAACGGGCCACTGCGGGAACGCACGTAGGACAGGGACTGCTGGGCGTCCATGTCGTGGCAGCCCTCGTCGAAGTCCGCGCCGCTCTTCGGATCACGCAAGGGAGCGTCGAGGCAGATCTCGACGTTGCCGAGCGTCCGAACCACCTCAACGAAGCCGCCGAGCGACATCGACGCGTAGTGGTTGATCGGCAAGCCGAAGTTCGACTGGATCACGCCAACCAGATCGTCCGCGCCACCCGCGAAGACGTCGGTGATCTTGCGGTGCCGCCCGTTGGCGTCGTAGACCAGCAGGTCGCGGGGCAGGCTGATCATCGAGATGGTCTCGCGGTCAGCGCTGATGGTCACGTAGATGATCGTGTCGGCCCGTTGCCCCTCGAAGGAGCCGAGGGTCAGATCGCGCCGCTCCTCCGCGGTCAACCCCGCACGGGAGTCCGATCCCACGATCAGGAAGTGCCGTGCGCTCGGCCCGTTGCCGTCCTCGATCTGGTCGAGTTGTGGGACCGGAACACGGGTGAGGCTCGCCTCGGCCCGCTGCACCAGCAGAACCCCGGTGGTGCTGATCGCGGCGACGGCGACCAACGCGGCGACCCCCACCACGGCCAGGAGCCGGACGATCGGGGACATCTTGCGTTCGCTCTGGACCGTCGGTCCCCACGGACCGATGCTCGGGTCCGCGGAGGAAGGCCTGCGACCATCGCCCATCACCCACCACCCTCCGGAGCGAGGTCGGAGCCGATCGTCACCAGCACGTCCACAGGTTCCCCCTCGAAGGTCGGCGCTCGCTCGAGCAACTGCAGTTCAACACCGGGGCCGAGTCGCTCCGCCAGGATCACCGCCGCTGCCTCCGTCGTCTCCGGCTCAGGACCGTAGGCGACAACCGTGGTGGTGCGGTCGAAACTGGAAGCGTTGCCCGTCCCGACCACCTGGAACCCCTCGGTCTCGAGCTGGACCTGGATGTCACCGGCGAGCCCAGCGACGCCGGCACCGTTGAGGACGCCGACCTCCACCATCTCGATGACCTGATCCTCAAGCGCGTCGTACTCGCCTTCGACCGGTTCCAGGCGACTGCCGTCTCGCAACCGTTGGAACCGTGCCATGGCCGGTTCCTCCAGTGGAACGAGTTCCCCGGACCGGGGGTTGCGCAGCAGCGGTACCTCGTCGTACTCGACCACCCCGAGCTCGGAGAACGCTTCGGCGTGTCGCAGGAGCGCCCTTCCCCGCAACGAGACATCGGTGCGCACCTCGTCGGCCACGATGTCCACGGCACGCTTGGAGGTGAGCGGGGAGCGGATCACCGAGGTGGCGTCCATCGAGCGACCGATACCCCGCAACACCTCGGCGAGGGTGCGTACGTAGGTTTCGGGGTCGTCGCTGCGTTGTGCGGAGCGGATCTGCTCCGTACTCGCCGGACTACAGCCGGTGGTGGTGCACAGCTCCACATCGCCGAGTAGTTCCACCATCCGTGGGATCGCGTCTTCGGTGACGCTGACGACGTGGTCGATCTGCACCTCGGCATAGTCGATCACCGCCCGGACGAGCAGGTCCTCGCCCCCTTCGGCGTGGACCGCATCGAGGTCGACACGTCCGAGCCCTTCGACGGTGACTGGCAACTCGGTTGGCAGCAACAGCACCGCCGGCGCCTCGCGGGTCGGGCTGATCTGCACGAGGGCCACGGGACCCACCAGATCGGGTTCTTCGGGGATCGTGGGATCGCGGGGCTCGGTCAGCGCGACCAGGACCGTGGTCGAGCCCTCGGGGGATCCGACACCGACGCTACCCAGCGCCGCGACGTCGGAGTCGGTGGCCCGCAGGTCCAGCCCGCCGAGCTGGAACCAGGCGTAGACCCAGAGGCCGCCGATGGTCAACGCCCAGATCAGCAGGACGGCCACCACCAAGGCAACCACCATGCCGACGCCGCGGCGCCACCAGCGCCTCGGCGCACGGCGAGCGGAACTGAACAGGGTGTCGGACACGCGGGATCGGCCTCCGAGCGCGTCGGCGAGAGCGCGGACGAGGAGCGGACAACGGAGGTCCGAAGGGAGCCGCCACGGCAGAGCGGCCCGGCGGACCGGACAGGGCGCAACGGTATCATCGCAGGCCGCGTTCTCGACCTGCCCCTGCGGCCGTAGGACCACCACGTGCAACTCACTCCCCCGCCTCGGCCCACGAGCGGCGCCGACGATGTCGCGGCCGCACTACGCGGTGCGCACGCCCAACTCGGCGCGGCGCCGGCGATCACGGTGCTGTTCCCCGAGGGCCGTCAGGAACAAGGCGTCACCTCGCTCGCGCAGTGGGCTGCCAAGGGCGCCCACCTGCTCGAACTCGACCTGCTCCTGTCCCCTGGCGACACGATCCGCCTGGATGCGCCGCTGTCCTGGACCAGCGCAGCGGTCTGTCTGGCCGCGTGGTGGTCCGGGATCGTCGTTGTCCTCGACGAGGACGCCGACGTAGCCGTCTGCCACCAGGATCGGCTCGCCGACACGAAGGCCGAGGATGTGCTGGTCCTCGGGGACCGGATCGACGGATCACCGACCGAAGGGGTCGGTGAGGAGCCCTGGGTGCGCGCGGTGCAGACCTTCCCGGACCAGCCACCGCTGCCCCGCGCCCAGCCCGACCTGGCCGCGCTGCGGA
>SKNK01000215.1 GCA_007120565.1 Nitriliruptoraceae bacterium
CAGGATGACCCCGGTGTCGCGGGCCCAGCCCGCGAGGTCCTCGATCTGATGGTCGTTGACCCCACGCTGGATCACGGCGTTGATCTTGACCGGCGTGAGCCCGGCAGCGAGCGCCGCATCCACGCCCTCGAGCACCGCCGCCACCGACAGCGGGGTGTCCGCGGTCTGCCGGAAGGTCTCGTCATCCAGGGCATCCAAGCTGATCGTCACCCGGCGGAGCCCCGCAGCCTTGAGCGCCTCGGCGTAGCGCGGCAACAGGATCCCGTTGGTCGTCAAGGCGATGTCGTCGACCCCCGGAAGGGGCGAGAGCATCGCGATCAGGTCGGGCACATCGGTGCGAAGCAGCGGCTCGCCGCCGGTGAGTCGCAGCTTGTTGACCCCCAAGCTCACGAACGCGGTCAACACCCGCGTGAGCTCCTCGAAGCTCAACAGTTCGTGCCGGGGCAGGAACGCGTGGTCGGGACCGAACATCTCCCGTGGCATGCAGTAGGTGCAGCGCAGGTTGCAGCGATCGGTCAACGACACACGCAGGTCCTCGACCGGCCTACCGAGCCGGTCGATCACGGGGAGCGCCTCGGCTCCCATACCCGTCGAGGTCATGGGGCAACGGTACCCGGCAAGGCGACAGCGCAGTAGCCTCGACGCTGGTTGCAGCGCGGCCCTCATCGGTGATCCGGAGGCTCTCAGTGCAGGTCGAGGTGCGGTTGTTCGGCGGCCTCACGGAACGCACCGGTGGCAACCGCATCGAGGTAGCGCTCACCGAACCCGCGACCGTCACCGACCTCCGGCTGGCGCTTGCGGAGCAGCATCCCTCCCTCGGCCCGTTGCTACACCGGGTGAAGGTGGCGGTCGACCTCGAGGTCGCCGACGACGAGGTGGCGGTAACCCCGGACAGCGAACTCGCGTTGCTCCCGCCGGTTGCCGGGGGCGCCGATGACGACCCGGGCGAACCGGCGGGCACCGAGGGCGCAGCAACCGGACCCATCCAGCCTCCAGCCACCCGCGCCCGGATCGTGACCGGCATCAGCTCTCCCCCGCTGGACGTCGCCGGCGCGTTGGGCACGATCGCCGGCCCCGAGATCGGCGGAACCGCCATCTTCCTCGGGACGGTCCGCGACCATGCGCCGGATCTCGACGGGGTGATCGGGCTGGACTACTCGACCTACCCGGAGATGGCCGAGAAGGTCCTCGCGCAGATCGCCGCCGAGATCGAGCGCGACCACCTCGACGTCACCGGCATCGCCCTGCTCCACGCCGTCGGCGAACTGGACGTGCAGGACCACACGATCCTGATCGCCTGCGCCGCCGCCCACCGCGGCCCGGCCTTCGATGCCTGCCGCGACGCTCTGGAGCGGGTCAAGGACCGAGTGCCGGTGTGGAAGCGGGAGCGCACCGCCGACGGGGAGCATCGGTGGGTCGGACTTCACGGCACCGAACCGGCATCGCCGTCCGAGACCTGACGGGGCAGCACCGAGCTGGCTAGCTCAGCGGGGCTGGAAGCCGAACCCGCCGGTCTCGCCGTCGGCAGCGATCTCACGGTGCTCCATGCCTTGCTCGGCTTGCTCCGCTCGGAACTCTGCGAGCCGTTCGGCGAGTTCCGCATCGCTCAACGCCAGGATCTGCGCGGCCAGGATCGCGGCGTTCTTGGCTCCGTCGATCGCGACGGTGGCGACCGGCACGCCCGGTGGCATCTGGACGATGGAGTACAGCGCGTCCGCACCACCGAGGTGGGTCGACAGCAGCGGCACACCGATCACCGGCAGTGCCGTGTGCGCCGCAACGACGCCGGGCAGGGCGGCGGCACGGCCCGCCCCCGCGATCAGGACCCGGTAGCCCGCATCCTGCGCACCCGACGCCCACTCGGACACCTTGGCGGGGTTGCGGTGTGCGGACATCACGTCCAGCGTGTGGGCGATGCCGAGGTCCTCCAGCTGCGCAGAGGCCTTCTCCATCACCGGCAGGTCCGTCTTGGACCCCATCACGATGCCGACCTGGCTCACGGGTTCGCTCCTCGTGTTCGCGGTGTTCGCTCTCGGAACCGCGACGGTAGCCGTTGCGTCACGACGTGCCGCAGCCGTGAGCTCGGCCCGCTCACGGATCCTCGAACAGCCACGGGATGGCCCGGTCCTGCACACAGCTCCGGTCGAGGGGGCGGGGGTCCGCTCACCGCGGACCGTCCTGCGGGACGCTGATCACCGCAACGGCACCGCCACCACGACGATCCTCGATCCAGGCCTCGCCGCCATGGAGTCGGGCGAGCTGCTTCACCAGCGACAACCCGACACCGGTCCCTTTGCCGACATCCGAGTCCCTGGCTCGGACGAAGGGCTCGAAGACCGCCTGTTTGACCTCGTCCGGGATCCCGGGACCATGATCAGCCACCCGGATCTGCACCCGCTCACCGACGAGCTTCCCGACCACCTCCACGGGCCCACCATCCCCGCCGTAGCGGACGGCGTTGGTGATCAGGTTGGTGACGGCGAGCGCGAGCCGTCCCCGGTCGGCTCGCACCTCGATGGGGCCGGTGACGCGCACCTCGACGCGGCCGGCTCCGACCTCTGCCCGTTCGACCGCCAGGTCGAGGATCCGTTCGAGTGGCTGCTGCTGTAGATCGAGGGTGACCTGTCCGGCCGACAGCCGTGATACGCCTAGGAGCTCCTGCAGGGTCTCACCCATCCGCACGCTCCCGGCGGCCACCCGTTCCATGAGGTGTTTGCGGGCCTCGGGCGATAGGTGCTCGCCACGTTCGGCAACGGTCTGCGCCAGACCCTGCATAACGGTCATCGGTCGCGACAGTTCGTGGTTCACGGCGTTCAGCAGGGCGGTCTTCGCCTGGTCAGCTCGCTGGAGCTCCAGGAGCAGCCCCTCCCGCTCGATCACCGCCCGGCGGTTGGACTCAACGAGGTCGCCGACGACCACGCCGGCGATCGACGCGACACCCCAGGTGATCGCCCAGATACCCAGCGCCTCCGACCTCGGTACCTGCACCAGCAGCACGATGAGGTGCGGGGTGGCGGCGATGGCCAGCAGGTACGGCGCGACGCTCCTGAAGGCCACGAACGTCAGGCAGCTGATGTAGACGAACAGCACTCCGGCGACCCCAACACGGTCCGGACCGACCGTCAGCACGACGGCAGACAGGGCAGCCGACACCGCGATCCACATCACGAGGTAGAGCACGCGTGGTAGGGCCCGCTTGCGCCAGGCCAGTGCGACTACACCCACGACGAACCCGCTGGCCGCGTTGAGGTAGAGGCTCAGGTGCGAACCGTTGGGGAACGCACCCAGGAGCGTGGCCAGAGCCATGAACGCGGTGCCGCTCACGAAGTAGACGCCGAAGAGTGCGGTGAACCGGCCGGCCGACACGTCGGCGGCATCGATGAGTCGATCGGGGAGGTTCACGGCACCCTGGCGGTCGGCACCCCACAACCTACGCTGCCGGGGTCGTCAGGTGGATCCGGCGAGCCTGCACGGTCCGCCACCTGGCCGGTCGATGCGTGGACTGCGGCGGTGCGATGTCCTCCATCCCGTCGGCCGGGGACCGCCGCGAGCAAGCTGCGCTCGGCGGTGCGCAGCACCTGGGGTCAGACCCCGGCAGCGATGTCCTCACGCCGATGCGCAGCGTCGAAGGTGATCTCGCTCGCGGCGGCGTACGCGGCGGCGCGAGCCGCGGCAACGTCGACACCTTGCGCCGTGATGTTCAGCACGCGACCACCGGCGGTGACGAGCGCGCCTCCGTCATCTCGGGTGCCGGCATGGAAGACGGTGACACCGTCGCGCTTGCCGGCGGCGGCGACCCCGTCGATCGGGATCCCCGTCGCGTAGTGGTCCGGGTACCCACCGCTGGCCAGCACCACGGTGACCGCCGCGCCTCCCTGCCACTCCACCTCGACGTCTCCGACCTGCCCGGACGCTGACGCAGCCAGCAGGTCACCGAGGTCGCTGGCGAGGAGCGGCAGGATGACCTGCGTCTCCGGGTCGCCGAAGCGGGCGTTGAACTCGAGCAGCTTGGGGCCTGCGGCCGTCTCGACGAGACCGGCGTACAACAGCCCTCGGTAGGGGATGCCGCGGTCGGCGAGCTCGCGGAGTACCGGGAGGAAGATCAGTTCCCGCAGGTGATCCACATCCTTGAGGCCGAACCCGGGTACCGGTGCGTAGGCACCCATCCCGCCGGTGTTCAGCCCCTGGTCTCCGTCCAGAGCACGCTTGTAGTCCTGGGCCGGGGTCAAGAGCACGACGTCGGTGCCGTCGCAGACACCGAAGACGCTGCGTTCGGGTCCGTGCAGGAACTCCTCGATCACCACGCGGTCACCCGCATCGCCGAACCGGCGGTGGACCAGGGTGTCGTCGACCGCTTCGCGTGCCTCGGCCAGGTCGGCGCAGATCCGCACACCCTTGCCGGCCGCGAGTCCGTCGGCCTTCACGACGTAGGGCGGTGCGAAGCGTTCCAGGGCGGTGTGGGCCTCGGCCGCGTCGCCGGTGGCGACGTACCCCGCGGTCGGCGCCCCCGCCGACGCCATGATCTCCTTCGCGAAGGCTTTCGAGCCTTCGATGTTGGCGGCCGCCGCGGAGGGGCCGAAGGCAGGGATGCCCCGTCGTTCGAGTTCGTCGACGACTCCCGCGACCAGCGGCGCCTCGGGGCCAACGACCACCAGGTCACTGCCCTGCTGTTCGGCGAGGTCAGCGACCGCACCCGGGTCCGAAGCGTCGATCGGGAAGGTGGGGCCGAGCTCAGCCATCCCGGGGTTGCCCGGCGCCGACGCCACCCCGTCCACCGAGGGCGACCTTGCAAGCCTCCACGCCAAGGCGTGCTCGCGACCGCCCCCACCGACCACCAGGATCTGCTTTCCCACTGCCGACCTTCCACCACGTGCCAGAGGGCGGCAGGCTACTCGCCGTCCTGCTGGGACCGAACGGGTTCAGGGGCCGGCAGCGCTCGCTCGGCGGCACCATCGTCCATGTCGTCGCCGGGGCCTTACCGAGGGATACGGATCACGGCGACGTTGCCGCCGCCCGGCCGGTCCTCCATCCATGTCTGACCACCGTGGAGCCGGACGAACTGCCGCACCAGCGACAACCCGATGCCGGATCCCTTGCCGACGTCCGAGTCTCTCGCGCGCACGAAGGGTTCGAAGACCACGTCCTTCGCCTCGTCTGGGATGCCCGGACCACGGTCGATCACCCGTAGCTCCACCTGGTCACCGAGCTCGTGGCCGGTGACCACGATCGGTTCGGAGCCGCCGTAACGGGCGGCGTTGACGACCAGGTTGGCCAGAGCATGGGCGAGCCGGCCCCGGTCGGCGCGGACGATGATCGAGGCGGGGATCGAGATCTCGATCCGTTCGGCGGCGACCTCCGCGCGGTCGAGCGCCAAGGTCACGATGTCCCGCAGGGGAAGGTCGTCCAGGTCCAACTGCACCTCCCCGGTCGAGAGCCTGGTCACTCCGACGAGTTCGTCCAGCGTGTCCCGCAGACGAGCGGACGCCGCGACCACACGCTCCATCAGCTCCTGCCGGGAGTCATCCGACAACTCCCTCCCGCGATCGGCGACCGTCTGAGCCAACCCCTCCAGACCGGACATCGGTCGGGACAGTTCGTGATGGATCGCGCGGAGTAGGGCGGTCTTCGAGGAGTCGGCCTGCTGGAGCTGGGACAGCGCCTCATCACGTTCGTCGACGGCCCGACGGCTGGCTTCCACCACCTCGCCAACGACCACACCGGCGATGATGGCTACTCCCCAGGTGATCGACCAGATCGCCCACCCCCCGTCGGATCGCAGGTGGAGGAGCACGGCCAGGTGCATGGCGGACGCGATCACGATCAGCAGCAGTGCATGGTCGCGGAAGGTCACGAAGGCGAAGGTTGTGACGTAGACGAAGAGGATGCCGGCGACCCCCAACCGCGTTGGGCCAGCCCACAGGACGAGCAGGCAGATCGCCACCGCTCCAAGGACCACCAGGGCAACGTAGACACCACCCGGAAGGCGACGACGCCGAGCTGCCAGGAGGCTCCCTCCGGTGGCGACCGCGAGCACCGAGACGGTCACCAGCCCCGGGGTCCAGCCGTCGGGGAAGGCGCCGAGTAGCGTCGCCATCCCAGCGAAGGCTCCACCGGACGCCCAGTAGATCCCCAGAAGCGCTGTGAGACGCCCAGCCGAGACGTCGACGGGGTTGACCAACCGGTGCAGGACGTCCATAGGTAGTGGATCCCAGCCACGCCCCCGTGCGGGTCGGGTCGCCCCGCCGGACATCAGCCTATCGACGCGGAGGCGTCAGCTGCGGGCACTCAACCGTCCTGGGAGGCAGGCTCGGCCGGGCCGGAGCCGATCGCTTGACGGGGGAAGCGCACAGCAGCGACGGTGCCGCCACCGACCGCATCCTCGATCCACGCCCGGCCACCATGGAGCCGCAGGAACTCCGCGACCAACGAGAGGCCGATCCCGCTGCCGCGTTCCACGTGTTCCTCCCGGGCACGGATGAAGGGCTCGAAGACCTCCTGCTTGGCCTCATCGGGGACACCCGGACCGCGATCGGTGACACGCACCTCCACCTCATCGTCCTTAGCTTCCGCAACGACGGTGATCGGGCCATCGCCGCCGTACCGGTGGGCGTTGG
>SKNK01000216.1 GCA_007120565.1 Nitriliruptoraceae bacterium
CACGTTCCGGGTCGATGACGAGCTGAAGGCCGCCCACGAACCGTCCGGGTAGGGCTGGGTGCGTCCGCGCTGCCCGGTGCCGTCAGCCGGGCTCACAGCTTCGGCGAGCGCGTCGGCTGTAGCATCGAGCGCATGGAGGAGATCCGGGTGGCTCTCGAGGCGCTCCGCGACCTGCCCGACGCGGAGCTGGACCGTCTGTGTCGTCGCCACCAGGTACGGGTCCTGACCGCCTTCGGGAGTGCGACGGACGTCTCCATGACGGCTCCGCAGGACCTTGACATCGGCGTCGTGTTCGAACCAGGTTCCGGTCACGACGTCCTCGGCCTCCTCGAGACGCTCGTCTCGACGCTTCGCACCGAGCGGATCGACCTTCTCGATGCCGAGCGCGCCTCGGAGACCGCCAGCTACCGGGCCATCGCGGAAGGTGAGGCTCTCTACGAGAGTGAGCCGACCGCCTTCGCGAACGCGTACGCCGCGGCGGTCATGCTCTACCTCGACACCGCCCGCTTCCGGGACGAAGCACTGGCGCATCCTCGGCCATGACACCGCCCCGCCTCGACGTCGACGCCTGCCAGGAGAAGCTCGCCCTGCTGGCCGACCTCGTCGCCGACCTGGACCGACACCTCGACGTCACCGGCGGCGAGCTGCGGGCCGATCGCGATCGTCGGCACGTCGTCGAACGGATCCTCACGCAACTGGTGGACATCGCCGGCAGCCTGAACAGCCTGCTGGCACGTGGACTCGGGCACCGGGCTCCCACCGGGTACCGCGATGGCTTCGAGCTGCTCCGCGACCTCGGCCTCCTCCCGCAGGAACTGGTCGACCGGCTCCTCCCCTCGGTCGGCATGCGCAACCTCCTGACGCGCGAGTACGGCCGGATCGACCTCGACCTCGTTGCCGCGGCGACGCCAGCTGCGCGACGCGACTACACCCACTACATCGAGGTGGTCCGGAGCGTCCTGCGCGAGCACGCGTGACGGGGCGGTCCGACCCCGGGGTGTCGCCGACTACCGTGCACCGGCAACCGCACGATCGGACCTCTGGTGTCACGTCGACCGCACCGTTCCACCCGTGGCCCACGCAGCTTCGTCCCTCCCCCGGGTGACGTACCGGGCGACGCCATCGACGTCGGGCCGTCCCGCGACGAACCCGGCGAACCCGGGCTGCTGAAGGACGTTCGCCGGACGCTGCGGGAGTCCCATCCGCTAGGGCTCTTGGCGATGGCGAGCTCGCTGCTGGCCGTGACCGATCCTCGCGAGGCCGACCCCCTGGCCGCCGCCCGAGGCGGATCCACACAGGTGCCGGACCGTGACGAGCTCATCACGTCCTTCCTCGAGGTCCGACGCCCGGAGACCTCGGCGCTGCTGACCGCGATCGCTGAGCTGCTCGATGACGAGCTCGCCAGCCGCCGGATCACGCGCGAACTCGCTGGCCGGCCGCACAAGCCGCCGAGGTGGCTGCGGCGCCTCACCCCGGTGCGGGTCGAACGCGCCGTCGAGATGGTCCACATCCTGGGCGACGGCGACAACATCCTGCTGGACGTGGTCACCGGCACCGACCACCACCTCGCCGTCATGGTCTACATCGATCACAACATGGGCACGCTGGTCAAGGACGCCTTCGTCATCCCGGAGTCGCTCGAGGTGCTTCACGGACACTTCGCACACCTAACCGCAGACGAGCCCGATACGACGTTCACCGAGCTCGACCTCGCCGATGCCCGCGCTCGGATCACCGAGGCGATCGAGCTCGGCGCGATCACCTACCCACCGTTCGAGACCGACACCTGGCCTGCCTGCCGACCGCTGGTCGAGTGGGTCGTACGCCACCTCCCCGAGGGCGGTGCCGGTTACGTGCGACCGGAGTGGTCCGAGGAGGACCGCGATGCGCTCGTCGACCGCTTCCTCGACTCGGACTACCTCACGGTCGACGACGTCGATGCAGCCGAGAACCTGAGCCACGTGTTCGTCTGGTTCGCCTGCGACTACGGCCCGGGTGATCCGCTGCGGTGGAGCCAGGTGTCGGTGGAGATCCTGCTGACCGACTTCCTGCACCGCAAGGCCATCATGCCGGCGAGAACGTTGCGACTCGGCCCGGAGGTGCTCCGCGGGTTCGTGCGGTTCGCCCACGCCGATCGGGGCATCCGCCAGCAGTTGACGAAGGAGACGCTCGCTTCCCTCGATCACTACGCCGAGACCTACCTGCAGCTGATCGGTGAGGACGCACCGGAGCGCGACAGCAAGGCCTGGGTCGTCGAGCAGCTCCTCGCCCAGGGTCTCCTCGATGAGGGGTTGCCCGACGAGGGGCTGGGATTCACGTTCGATGAGCACGGCATGCCGGTCGCCATGGGGTCCGGCATGCGTCGCCTGCTCGTGGACGACGTCGGGAGCGAGGAAGCCCTAGAATCGCTCAGCACCGAGCCACTCCCCAACGAGCCGTTGGACCTCTCCGACGTGCCCGAGGACATCCGCCCACGCGTGGTCAGCATCGCCGGGCTGGTCGACACCTGCTGCGACGAACTACTCGACGTCGAGCATCGCACCGCTTGCCGGCGACTTCTCGCCAACGTCGCATCCGGGGACCCCGCGATCTTCCGCCGGCGCAGCCGTGACGACACCGCGGCTGCGGCCATCGCCTGGGTGATCGGCAAGGCGAACGACTCCGTCGCCTCCTACCGCAGCGACCTCACGGCCAAGGAACTGCTCGCCTGGTTCGGTGTGAGCGGCAGCGTGTCGCAGCGGGCAGAGACGATGCTCAAGGCGATCGACGTGCCAACGCGCTACGGGGTGGGGGTCCACCTGGGGACGCCGAAGTACCTCGTCTCCGCCAAGCGCGAGCGCATCATCGACCTGCGTGAAAGGTGGCGAGACTGAGCGCGAGGCGATCCATGGTTGCTCGCCGCCCGTAGCCCTAGGACTTGGGACGGCCGTAACCGACGACGCCTGAGCGGGTCAGCCCGTCGTTGCGGATGCGCACGTTGTTGCCGCTGTTCGGGGCCTCGACCACCCGCCCGTCGCCGATGTACATGGCCACGTGACTGATCGGTGAGTGGTAGAAGACCAGGTCTCCCGGCTGCAGCTGGCTGCGCGTGATCCGCGTCGTAGCGCTGTACTGCATCCGGGATGAGCGGGGCAGGTCCACACCGGCGGCAGCCCAGGCGAACGAGGTCAGCCCCGAGCAGTCGAAGCTGGACGGACCGCTCCCTCCCCAGCGGTAGGGCTTGCCGATCTGGGCCAGTGCAACGTCCACCGCCCGCTCTGCCTTGCGCTGGTGCGGAGTGAGGGCCGCCGCTTCCTCGGCCTCCTTGGCCTCCTTGGCCTCCTGCAGCATCGCCTCCAGTTCCCGCTGGCGGTCCTCGAAGGGGGCGAGTTCGACACGCTCGACCAGATCCATGGCCCGGGCGAGGAACATCACTCCGTGCGCGCGGGTGACGCTACTGGAGGAACAGAACGAGGTTGGCCGATCGCTGCAGCCGTTGGAGATCCCCGCCTCGGCCAGGGCGCGAACCGAATCTCCGTGGGTGGCACCGAGGTCGTCGAAGTACCTGACGTCGCTTGGAGCTGGCGGCACCTCGAAGGCACGGGCGAGGATGGTCGCGAGCGCCTCGCGGGTGATCGGGGCTCGAGGGCAGAACCGGTCGTCCGCACAGCCCGAGACCAGGCCCTCTTCTGCCAGGGTCTGGATCGCCTGGCGGTGCACGTTGTCGTTGGTGTCCTGGAACCGGCCGTCGAACTCCTCCTCGACCAGGGGAAGATCGAGGGCACGCACGAGCAGCGAGGCAGCCTGACCACGGGTCAGCTCGTCACCGGGGCAGAACTGATCCTCCGCGCACCCCCGGACGACGTCCTCCTGGACGAGCACCGCTACGGCGGGCTCGTGCGCGGTACCGGCGGTGTCGGAGAAGGCCAACTCATCAGCGCTGGCGGCGACCGCCGCGAACAGCATCATGGCGAGGAGGGCGGGCAGCAGAACGAGGGCACGACGCAACGTCATGGACACTCCGGGGGAGGCTTGTGGCGGAACGCACCGATCTCGGATGCGTTCAGGGATACGAAGAGGTGCGACCTGGTTCCGGGACGATCGACCCGGTGGTGCGGCCGCGGTCCCGACGTGTCACGGCGGGCCCAGACTGCGGCCTCGCACGTCCTGACAAGCGGCGGGATCCTCCCCCATCTCGGCCGGCCGGCGCGCACCTTAATGAACGAACGGACACTGTCCAATCGAGGTGAACTGAGCCCTATCTCCAGCGGATGGCCAGGATTCGTCGCGGGATCGCCCGTTCGCGCTGCTCGTTGCTCCGCTCGATCGTGACCGGTGTTCGGTTCCCCCGATCAGGGATCGGGCACCAACGTCCGCCCGACGCGCGACCATGGCGTGGATGCGCACCCCCGGCGGGCCGGCGCCCTGGGTTGACCCTGTCACTGATCCTTCGGAGGGCTCCCGGAGCTCCCTGCCCAAGGGTTCGTGGCACGCGTGACCGGCCGACCAGCCGTAGCCCTCGGTGTTGCCAGTGCGGTCGCTCTCGCGGTCTTCGACAAGGTGCTCGGCGCGCTCGACGCGGCCGGTCAGATCGTCATCGGACTGGACGATGCCGTGGAGGACATGGAAGCGGAGGCAGACCCGGACCCGATGCCGCCGGAGTTGCTCGCGCGGGGGCGACGTCTGGTTGAGCAGGTGGCGGAGGTGAACCTCACACCAGGTAGCGACGGACCGCCGCAAGCAGGGGGACACCGACGAGTGCCGCTCCCACGGCGAACATGAAGGGCTGCAGGAAGCTTCGGAACTCCATGACGCTGAGTTGGACGACGATCCAGGCCACCAGGCCGATACCCAGTCCGATGCTGCCCGCCCACGACCAGTGCTGCCCCGTCCACCGTTCGACGAACGCGAGCAACCGCCACTGCGGGCGTCTCAGCACCCCGAAGGCGATCACCAAGGAACCCATGCCGAGCCCGAGACCCAGGATGACCCCCGGCCACAGGAAGGAGGCGAACGGCGCGTTCTCCAGCAAGCCGGTGTCCCAGCCCATCGCGCGGCCCGAAGGGTCCGCCATCATCACGGCTCCACCCCCGACGGCGCCGACGCCCTGGAAGACCAACAGTCCGATGAGGATCCTGACCGGCCAGGGCCGACGTTCTCGTTGCCGCGCTCCACGCTGACCCGAAGCCGCCGTTGGCGCTGCCATGACCGCCTCCGAGAACGAACCCGAACGAGGAGCATCACACCGAGTCTGGCTCTACGATCCGGACGCATGCCAGGGCTGAACGACCCACAAGCCCGCGCGCCCTCTGGGTCGAGGGCGTCGGCTCGACCGACGCCTCAGCTGTCATCAGCGATCCGGCCGACGAGAGACCGCTTGGCTCAGTTGCCGACGTTGATCTGACGGCTGGAGAGGAACGGTGGCCGGCCCTCGCCCTCTGACGGGTCGTGCTCCTGCACCTCGATCGTGTAGGTGCCAGGCCCGGTGCTGCCGGTGAGCGTGAACGTGTGCTCCCACGTCCCGCGTTCAGGGGCACCCTCGGAGGCGGTGACCACGTCCTCGGTGAAGATCACACCATCGGCCCGGCGCAGCCGGATCGTGAAGGTGGCCTCGAGCACCCGCGCCTCACCTCGGACGACGACCTCGTCGGGGCCGACGGTCAGCTCGCCGGGGCCGGCCTCGGGCTCGACGATGGTGATCGGCGAGAGCGCGTCGGGGTCGGGCTCGATCGGCAGGGACCAGTCGAGGTGACCCCAAAGCTCGTCGACCGGCTCTCCGTCCACCAGCAGTTGGACCGCGTCCCCACCAGAGGTCACTGCGGTGTGGGCGAGCTGCTGGGCGAAGGCGGCCTCCTGGGCGGATGCGGCCCGGTGGGTCGTGATCGTGGCGTCGACGTCGACGAACACGACACCGTCACGCAGCTCCACCGACAGGACCTCCACGTCCGTCGGGGCCGCGGAGCCGAGTAGCCAGTCGTGGGGGCTGCCGGTGAACAGCAGCTGAAGCTTCTCCCGCAGGTTCTCGTCGCTCGGCCGGTCCAGGAGGTGGATCTCGGGCTCGCCCCATATCCCGGCGTCATTCGCGCGGACGAAGTAGACCGTGGCCTCGAGCGCGCCCTTCTCCCAGTCGTACAGACCGGGCGTGGG
This sequence comes from Nitriliruptoraceae bacterium, assembly GCA_007120565.1. Taxonomy (GTDB): domain Bacteria; phylum Actinomycetota; class Nitriliruptoria; order Nitriliruptorales; family Nitriliruptoraceae; genus CSSed11-175R1. The sequence continues at coordinate 6,127 of SKNK01000216.1, forward strand.
TTCACACCCACCGACGGCCAGCCCGAACAACACCAGCAGGATCAGCAGATGACGGAGGTGTGGCATGGCAGGGCCACCTCGGCGTGGCTGCGGATCGCAGCCTCTCACCCGGTCAGACGTCGGCCTGCCTCCAAGGTTGCACCCCGACCGTCCCTACCGGCAGAGGACAACAGCACGCCACCGCTCCTGCCTTCGACCGGCCTGGACGGGGTCACGTCTGGGGTGTTACGCAACCCCCGGAGCCAGCGTCGCAGAGCGCCGGGAGCCGCGTCCCGGCTCTGTCACCCAGGTACCGGAGCCAACATGTCAACGATGTCGGGGGACAGGACGCTGGTGGAGGGCACAGGATCCGGATCTTCGACCTCCGGGTTATGAGCCGCAGTCACGCGATTTCGGCCGGGTTCGCCCTGTTCCACCCGATCCCGAAAACCCGCTCTGACCTGGGATCATGCGGAATCG
>SKNK01000335.1 GCA_007120565.1 Nitriliruptoraceae bacterium
ATGGGGTTCCACGATCGACGTCCCTACCTCGAGCGCTTGGAGGAAGCCCGCCGGACCGCGAGCGGTGACGAAGCCGTGTGGACCGGGCGGGCGACGATCGATGGCCATGCCTGCGCCATCATCGCCAGCGACTTCGGGTTCCTCGCCGGCACGATGGGGATCGCCGCCGGCGTCCGGATCTGTCGTGCGTTCGACCGGGCGGTCGAGGAACGACTGCCGGTCATCGGACTCCCGACGTCGGGTGGGACCCGGATGCAGGAGGGCACTCCAGCGTTCGTGCAGATGGCCGCGGTCGCCGCAGCGGTGCGGCGGTTCCGGGACGCACGCCTGCCCTACCTCGTCCACCTCCGCCATCCAACGACCGGCGGCGTGTTGGCGTCGTGGGGGATGCTCGGCCACCTCGCCTTCGCTGAGCCGGGAGCGCTCATCGGCCTGACCGGACCCCGGGTCATCGCCGCACTCACCGGGGAAGCGCTCCCCGACGGCGTGCAGACGGCTGAGCACCTGTACGAGCACGGGATCATCGATGGCATCGTCACTCAGGACCGGTTGCGAGACGTCCTGGCGACCGCCCTCGCGGTGCTGGCGCCACCCGCGCCCGCACCGCTCGACGCTCCGATCCTCCACCTGCCTGACGATGTGGCCATCGACCCTTGGGAGGCCGTGACCCGCACACGACGGGTGGACCGGCCGGGCGTGAGGGAACTGTTCGCCGCCTGCGTGACCGAGATCACCCGGTTGTCCGGTGACGGCGTGGGCGGCCGGGACGATGGGTGCATCGCGGCGATCGCCCGGGTGCACGGTCTTCCCGCGGTGGTCGTGGCGAGCGATCGGCCCCCCGGGCAGCGTGGCGCCAGCCTGACGGCTGCCGGTTACCGGACCGCGCGTCGGGCCATGGCCCTGGCGGATGAACTGGACCTGCCGCTGGTGACGATCATCGACACGGCCGGCGCGGACATCAGCGTCTCCTCCGAGCAAGAGGGTCTCGCCGCCGAGGTGGCACGCTGTCTCGCCGAGCTGTCGGCCCTGCGTGTCCCGACGCTGTCGGTGTTGTTCGGTGAGGGGACCGGTGGCGGTGCGCTCGCCTTCCTACCGGCAGATCGTGTCGTCGCGTGCGAACACTCTTGGCTGTCGCCGATCCAGCCGGAAGGGGCCTCCGAGATCCTGTTCCGAACCACGGACCGGGCCAGCGATCTCGCCAAAGCCCAGGCCGTGGCGTCCACGGACCTCCGGCGTCTCGGCATCGCGGACGTCGTCGTCCCCGACCGTCCAGAACCTGGAGAAGAGGGTGAGGCGTTCGCGGCCCGGGTCGCGGCGACCGCGGTCACGCTCCTGAGAGAGATCGGTTCCCAGGACCCAGAACGTCGCATCGAGCTACGAAGCAATCGGTGGCGGCGTGTCGCCGAACGATTCCTCGAGGTGGGGTCCGAGACGCAGGACCGGCCTTGACCGACAGGCGGTGGTGGCCGGAGGGGCCCTTCGGTCCTGCTCCCGCACGATGCCGCTGACTAAGGTCACGATGACGGCCAGTGACCCTGAGGTAGGCGTGGAGTTCGATTTCGACGACGACCGGCTCCCTGCCACGCGTCGTGCGGTGCGCTGGCTCCTGTGGTTGGTCGCCGTCGGCGGGCTCGCGGACGGGCTTGGGTCACTGGTGGCCGACGGCGGCGATCTCGTCGGACGCACGATCACCGACGTCGTGCTCGCCACGGCGGCGCTGTCGTTGCCCTGGATGGTCACCGCCGCCCTGCTCCCACACCGCCCGCGACTCGCCACCGGCATGATCGTGGCCATGGCGCTGGTCGTCATCCCTCGCCAGGCCTGGCACCTCTGGACGCGGGGTAGCGAGCTCGTCGCATCGGGAGAACCGTTGTTCCCGGAGCTCCTGCCACGAGTCGTGTTGGTGATCCTGGTGCTGCTCGCGCTCTGGCTGGCCCACCTCACCCGTCCCCGCGGTCACTGGGAGGGCAAGGCCACACCACTGACCCGTCGGGCCCTCGTCCCGACCGTGATGGCGCTGGTGTGGACCATCGGCCCGATCGCCGATCCCGTGCCAGCCAGTGGCATCGAGGTCGGGACGCTGTTGCCCCTCTACCTCGACTCGCCCTTCGTCGATCCGCAACCCTGGGTCTTCATGCTCATCCACGCTCTGCCGGTGCTCGTCGTCGCCGTCATCGCCGTCGGCAAACATCGTCGCATCGCGGGAGCGGGGATGATGGTCTACGGCGTGGCGATGTTCCTGCTCATCCTGGGGGAGTTCCTGCGGAGCCGCATCCTCTACGAGAGCGCTCTGCTACCTCTGGGCGGGGTCGCGTTCCTCGGCCTCGTCTCGATGATCGTCATCGGTCATCAGTGGTCGACCGAGGGCACACGCTTCACCGATCCGGGGAAGATCCCGGAGCAGCCAGGGCAGCCGGCCGACTGATCACCTCGGTGCCGTCGGTACGCTCGCTGGCCCTGTTGTTCGGAGCGGCATGCGGCGTACGGCCATCCTCCTCGCACTGCTCGTGGCAGTGCTGGACCTCGCGGCCTTCGGCCTCGGCGAGGCTCGTATCATGGGTGAGCTCGGCTCGGTGTTCGAGCTCGGGATCGACGCATGGTTGTCCCGGGTGAACGTGACCGTGGTGTTCGTGTTGCCGTGGGTCGTTGGCGCGGTGCTGCTGTGGCGCGGCCAGACGGGCCTCGGTGCCGCCGTCGTCGTTCCGGCCGCCCTGCTGGTCACTCCGAGGTTGCTGCTGGTTGCCCGGACGGTGACCGAGGCCGCGGAGATCGGAGGACCGGGGACCTGGATCGAGGTCTCGGCGCTGGTGGCGAGTTGGCTGCTCGCGGTCGCCGCAGGGGCAACCGCGTGGCTCGCGCGCCCCCGGGCCGGAACCCGCAAGGGCTCCCCGGGTCGAGGCAACGCCTACGTGATCCTTGCGTTCCTCGCGTGGCTACCCACCATCCTGGCGTCGACCCAGTTCGTCGTGCCCGGTGCCGAAGGGCATCCCGAAGGGGCACGCCACCTCTACGAGTTCATCTGGACCGGTATGGGGAACCTGGGCGCGACCCTCGGCATCGCCGAAGCGGTGGTCTTCGGCGCGCTGCTGGTGCTCGGGCCGGCCCTCCGTCGTGACATGGCTGGGGCGGTGATCCTGGTCGTCGCCCTCCCGGCGCTCATCTCCGAGGTACAGACGATCGTCACGGTCTGGGGGGAGGACTTCGTGATCTCCACCCCGGCGAGCATCCTCGGGGCGGCCGGGTTGATCGGCCTCGTGGTGATCGGGGCATCCTGGCTCGTACGTGGATCGAGGTCGCGCGCCGCGCTCAGCGCCGACGAGGACGGCCCGCCCGACCCCGAGGCTCCGGAGGGCTCAGCTCGCGGTGAGGCCAGCGGGCCTGGCGAGATCGGCGAGACTCGCGGTGAGACCGGTCAGTAGGGAGGATGCCCGGACCAGGGGTCATCACGGGGCGAGGGCCGCAGCGGCTGCTGGTGACGGTCCGCGACCAGGACGCGGACATCGGACCCCATCCGCTCGAGCTCGGTCCGCATCGCCGACAGGGCTCGGATGAGGACCGACACGCCCATCAGCGAGGCGCCGACGGCGAACGTGATCACCCAGAGGATGATGGCGAAAGCCAGGTCCCCCTCGCGCAGAACGAGGGTGCCAGCGGCGACGCCAGCCAGCCCTGCGGCGTAGGCGAGGAAGAGGCACGCCCGCGCTGCGGTGCGCATCTCCTTGACGGAGGGGATGTGGTCCATGCCGCGAAGGGTGCCGTATACGCGGCGGCACCGCACCTCGCCTCCGCCGTCTAGGTAGGATGGGGGCTTGCAGGGAGGTGCCAGATGCGAGGCCCCGACGACGAAGATGCGGCCTTCGACGTCGACTCGGCGCGCGTTCGGTGGGAGGATCTCCTGCTGAGCCTTCCCTACGATCGGGCTCTGCCGAACCTGCCCGACCTGCTCGATCGTGCCGGCGTCTCGGATGCGCTGCTCCGGCGCGACGAGCGCCTGCTGAAGGTCCTGCATGAAGCGGTGCTCGCGCGACCGCTGTCCCAGCAGCACGAGGCCCACCAGCTTCGAACCGAGGTGGAGCTGTTGACCCTCGAGGTCGAACTGCTCACCGATCGGCTGTCCGGCCACGGGGTCCCGCGCGAGGACGCCGAGGCTGCGGTTGACCGCCTTCAGGAGGTACAGGAGCGCCTCGACGAGATCCAGGACACTCTCTAGGTCCTGTCGCCGAGGCGCTACCGGGTGCGGTCTACGGGCTCTACGGGCTCTACGGGGTCTGGCTGCTGGAGATCAGCTACCAGTAATAGCGGCGCGGGCCGACGCTGCGGTCGAGCGCCCCGAGCACCAGGAGGATCAACCCAACGACGATGAGGATCCACCCGACCGTGGCCAGGATGCCGGTTTCCAGCAACAGCATGTCGAGCAGGAGTAGTACGAGTCCGAGGCCGAGCATGGTGCTCCATTCGTTCGAGGTGCGCGGTAGGGGTACGCGTCGGGTGCAGTATGCGCCGGATAGAGGGAGCCGAGGCCTGGCCATCGGGCCCCACCAGCGACCGAACGGACCCTGGCCAACTGACCTGGTCGCTGGTCCCCGATGCTCCTCGCGGTGCGCAGAGGGCCCTTACGGCGTCTCGTGAGGCAGTTCGCGACGTCGGCGGTCGAGGAAGCGGCGCACGGTGAGGTTGTCGGTGAGGGCCGCGGCTCGGTCGTAGGCGGCAGCGGCCTCGCCGTTGCGTCCGACGCGCCGGAGCAGATCGGCGCGGGCGACGTGGAAGGGCTGGTGACCGGCGAGCTCGGCCCCGAGGTCGTCCAGCAGCTCGAGACCGACAGGGACACCTTCCACCTCGGCGATGGCGATGGCACGGTTGAGCCGCACGACCGGTGTCGGCGCGATCGCGACCCATTGGTCGTAGAGCGTGATGATCTGCTCCCAGTCGGTTTCGTCCATCGAGGGGGCGTCGCAGTGCACCGCGCTGATCGCTGCTTGCAGTTGGTAGGGCCCCGGCCGGCCCCGTTGGAGGCAGGACCGCACCAACCCGTGACCTTCCCGGATCAAGGTGGGGTTCCACGCCGTTCGATCCTGCTCAGGCAGCAGGATCTGTTCGCCGGCGGGAGAGGTTCGTGCATCCCGCCGGGCCTCGGTCAGCAGCAACAGGGCCAGCAGACCCAGGGCCTCCGGTTCGTCTGGCATCAGGCGAGCGAGCATCCGGGCGAGTCGGACCGCCTCGTCGCACAGTTCCGTTCGGATGACCTCGTCGCCGGAGGTGGCGAGGTAGCCCTCGTTGAAGACGAGGTAGATCACCGCGAGCACGCTACGCAGACGACCCGGAAGCTCGTGATCCTCGGGGATGCGGTAGGGCAAGCCGTTGGCGCGGATCTTCCGCTTCGCGCGGACGATCCGTTGCTCCATCGCCGCATGGGAGACCAGGAACGCTCGGGCGATCTCCGACGTGGTCAGCCCACCGAGCAGCCTCAGCGTCAGCGCGACACGCGCCTCCATGGACAACGCCGGGTGACAGCAGGTGAAGATCAGACGGAGTCGGTCGTCTCCCATGGCCTCGTCCGCCGACGCGGTCTGCTGGTGGAGTAGGGCCGCCTGTGCGTGGCGGTCATCTCGGGTCGCCTCCCGTCGCAACCGGTCGATCGCCCGCCGGCGCGCGGTCGTGGTCAGCCAGCCTCCGGGGTTGGGGGGCAAGCCACGGTCGGGCCAGAGGCGGGCCGCGGCTGCGAAGGCTTCCTGGGCGGCGTCCTCGGCGATGTCGAGGTCGTCGAAGACGCCAACCAGGGTCGCCACCGTCTGTGCCCACTCCTCGCGGAAGATCCGAGCGAGATCGGTGTGACCGCGAGGGCTCATGGGTCAGGGGTTGTCGGAGGACTGGAAGGGGCGGACCTCGATGGGGGTCGTGGTCGCTCTCGCGGCCTTCTCCGCCCACGCCAACGCGGCGTCCAGGTCCGACGCTTCGATGATGGTGAGCCCGCCGAGGATCTCCTTGGACTCGATGAACGGCCCATCGGTGGTGAGTGTCTCACCGTCCTTGATCCGGACGGTCGTCGCGGTGCTCGGGTCGTGGAGGCCGCCGCTGAAGACCCAGGCACCCTCGCGTTGCAGTTCCTCCTGGAAGGCGCTGACGTCGGCCATGATGCGCTGCATCTGCTCGTCCGACGGCAGAGATCCGCCAGGTGGGTAACAGACCGACAGCAGGTAGGTAGGCATCGGTGTGCTCCTTCGTGTTCTGCGGAGCCGGCACCTTGCCCGCTCCTCACCTTCCCTACGAACGGCGAGTGCCGGAACCGACAACGTGTCTCATCACGGTGCCTCGAGGATCCCGGTGAGCAGGTGGTCGATGGTGGTGCGCCAGATCGTCGTGGCGACCTCTGGCTCGCCGAGGGCGCCCTTGAGTTCGAGTGAGGCGAGCCCGTGGCCGATAGCCCAGATCTCGCGCGTGAGAGACTCGACGTCGCCGGCCGGCAAGGCGCCGGCCCCCTGGTGCTGGAAGAGCGCTGCGCGGAGGACGTCCAGGGTGCCCAGAGCCAAGGATTCGTCCTCATCTGAGGGCTCGAACTCAGGGAACGGGCAGGCGAAC
>SKNK01000313.1 GCA_007120565.1 Nitriliruptoraceae bacterium
GCCGGGGGCGCGGAGTGACGCGGCGGTAGCCGTGTCACGAGCACGCGCTCGGTGTCAGTCCTCCTGCAGGTGGGGACGGACGACGGCGTCGAGGAAGCGGCCGAGCAGGGCTCGACCGATCGGCACGATGCTCCGATCGCGGGTGCGTGCTTCCTCGGCCAGCTTGCCGCCGTCGACCCCCGCGCGCTCGAGCAGCGGGGTGAGGGCGTCGAGCTCGAGCCAGCTCTCCAGCTGTTCGGCGTCGACCTCGGGATGGAACTGCACCGCCCAGGCGCTTCCGAGGCGCCATCCCGGTGTGGCCTCGCTGCCGGACAGCATGGGCACGGCACCGTCGGGCAGTTCGACCACCTCGTCCTCGTGGAGGAACAGTGGTGCGGCGCCGTCCTGCCAGCCACCGAAGACCGGATCGCCGCTCGCCTCTGCGGTGCGGGTGACCGGGAGGTAGGCGATCTCGGGGGAGGACCGCCGTTCGACACGTCCACCGTGCGCGGCGGCCAACATCTGGGCGCCCAAGCAGACCCCTAGTACGGGAAGCTCGGCATCGACGGCGGCGCGGAGCAACTCCAGTTCCCGGGGCATCCACGTTTCAGCTTCGGGGTCGGTGGCGGACATCGTGCCGCCCATCACCACGATCCCCGCGAGGTCGGTCAGGTCCTCGGGGAGGTCGTCTGGTTCGGTCACCTCGATGAGTCGCCACGGTGCGATACTGCGTCGCGCGTCGAGTACCTCGATGAAGGCCGACGGGCCTGCGGCAGGGGTGTGTTGGAGGACGAGCAGTTCCGGCACGGTGGAGACTCCGCAGGCTGGGGGGCGTGGCGAGACTACTCATGGGAGCTCGCCAGCCGTTGGTTGCCGCCGGTCCACCTGGTGCGGGCTCTGGGTTCGCCGGTGATGCACGGGCCAGCCCCTTGGTGGTCGCAGCCGACCGTGCCGGAGCCGGGTTCGGATCAGGCGAGCAGCGGGAGGACGGCGAGGTAGCCGATGAGCAGCACGGCGCCCTCGGTACGGGCAACTCGGGTCCCTGTCACCATGAACACGAAGGCGATGGCCGCGACGGCAACCATGACCCAGGTCGCCAGTCCCGCCAACGACGCCGAGACCGGCTCACTCGGCCCAGCGATCGAGATGATGGTGCCAACAGCGGTCGCGTTGAACAGGTTGCTGCCGAGGAGGTTGCCGACGATCAGGTCGGTCTCACGCCGCCTCGCCGCCTGGATCGCCGTCGCCAGTTCCGGGAGCGAGGTGCCGATGGCGACCACCGTGAGACCGATGAATCCCTCGGCGACCCCGAGCCCTTCCGCGATCGTGCTCGCCGAGGTAACCAGGATCTGCGCCGAGAGCAGCACGGCGATGAGCGAGAGCACGGTCCGCGTCACTTCGACCGGGAGCTTGGGCAGCGCATCGGTCAGGAACTCGCCGACCTCGGCTTCGAACTCGGGGTCGCCACCGCGGGCCGAGAGGAGGATGACGGCGAGGGAGCCGAGAAGGGCGATCCCGAGGATGGTTCCGTCCACGATCGACAAGCCGCCCTGGAGCAGGACCGCGAAGAGGAGGACCGCCACCAGGGACAACGGTGCCTCGCGCTTCAGCGTCCGGGAGCGGACACCGATGGGAGCGATCAGCGCGGCGGTCCCCAACACCAACGTCAGGTTCGCGACGTTCGAGCCGATGACGTTGCCGACGGCAAGGTCCATCTGTCCGCGGCCCGCGGCCAGTCCGGAGACGACGATCTCCGGCGCTGATGTGCCGAAGCCGATGACGAGGGCGCCGATGACGATCGCCGAGAGGCGCAGTCTGGCAGCCACGCGGGTCGCGCCAACGACGAACTGGTCCGCGGCGAACGTCAACAGCGCCAGACCGAAGAGGACGCCGAGGGATGCGAGCAGCATGGCGCGGCACGCTACTCGTTCTCGACCCTTGGTGGTTGCGCTGCAGCGGTGGGGATGCGTTCGCGACGCGGCGGTGTGCGGTGCTGTGGGGGATACGCTCGAGGAACCGTTGGATCGTTCCCTGACCGGGCCAGAGTGTGGATGTTCAACAGCTCGTTCGAGAGGAACCCACCGATGGGGCGTGACCGCCGAGGAGCTCGTCTCGGGATCGTGGTGATGGGCATCGCCCTAGTGGCGGCTCTGGTCGCTGGCTGCACCGAGGAACCGGAGGCACCGGGAAGCGAGGAGGCTGCGGGGGACGAACTGGAGTCTCCCGACCTTGGCGCGAAGCCGGAGCTGATGTCGGTCCTTCCCGATGATCGAGGTGAGCCTCCGACCAGCCTTCAGACCGAGGACCTGGTCGATGGCGAGGGGGAGACCGCCCAACGCGGTGCGCACCTGACGGTCCACTTCGTGGGCGCGTCATGGTCGAGCGGGCAGGAGTTCGATGCGACCTGGGATCGTGGCCAGCCTTACAGCTTCACGCTGGGAGCGGGTGATGTCATCCCGGCATGGGATGAGGGGTTGGTCGGCATGCGTGAGGGCGGCCGTCGGGCCTTGATCGTTCCCCCGGAGTTCGCCTACGGCGATCGTGGCTCAGCGGCAGGGATCGCGCCCGGAGAGACGATCGTGTTCATCGTGGATCTGTTGGAGGTCGACGCGTAGCGACCGTGACGACGGCTCGCATCGCCGCTCCGGGATACCGCTGCCCTGGGACGTCTCAGGGATCGCTGCCTGGATACCTCAAGGCTGGGGTGCGAGCCCGAGGTCGCCTACCCTCGAACCACGAACCACGAGGTGAGGAACCATCGATGGGCGACCCGGTCGTGCTCCATCCGCAGCTCGGTCCGCTGGGCGGGCTGCTCGGCACCTGGGAAGGGCGCGGCGCGGGGAGCTATCCGACGATCGAGCCGTTCCGGTACCACGAACAGGTCCACTTCGGGCACGTCGGCAAACCCTTCCTCACCTACCAACAGAAGACGTGGGATGAGGACAACGGCGCGCCTCTCCACGCCGAGGTCGGCTACCTGCGTGTCGTGGCCGGCGCTGTTGCGGTCACCGACCCCGAGCCTTCCGAGTCCACGGAGAGCCCGACGCTCGCGGCGACACCCCTGAGGCTCGAGTTCATCCTCGCTCACCCGACCGGCATCGCCGAGGTCGAGGAGGGCACGCTCGCCGAGGGCGTGCTTCGCCTGGCGACGACCACGGTGGGCCGGACCGCGACGGCCAAGCGTGTGTACTTCCTCCGTCGGGAGTTCCGCATCGATGGTGACGAGCTCCAGTACGACCTGTGGATGGCGCACGCGGACACCCCGGAGACCCACCACCTCCACGCGGTCCTCCATCGGACCGCATGATCGACCTCCGTGCGGTCCTCCATCGGATCGCCTGTCCGACGTACCCGTGCAGCAGGAGACGCCGTTCCTTGACGAGGAGTTCGCCATGGACCCGGTGACCGCCAGTGGCCGAGATGACCTGTTCCTGTTGGACGTTCGGGAACCCGGCGAGTGGCAGGCCGGCCACGTCGACGGGGCAACGCACATCCCTATGGGCGACCTCGGTGCTGCCCAGGGGGAGCTCCCTACCGACCGGCCGATCCTCTGTATCTGCCGGTCCGGCCAGCGCAGCGCGATGGTGACCGGAGCCCTCGAGCAGGCGGGCTACGACGCGGAGAACCTCGAAGGAGGCTTGCTCGCCTGGGTGGAGGCGAGGTTGCCCCTGGTCACCGATGATGGAACGCCGGGGAGGGTCATCTGACGACCTCGACCTCTCCAGGAGCGCTACCGTCGCCGGTCCCGGTCCTGGAGGCTCCATGCAGCGCTTGATCGTGATCGGAGGCGACGCGGCGGGGATGTCGGCGGCTTCCCAGGCCCGACGTCTCCGGCAGCCGGACTCTCTCGAGATCCTCGCCTTCGAGCGGGGCGCCTTCACGTCGTACGCGGCGTGCGGGATCCCGTACTGGATCAGTGGGATGGTCGAGGAGCGAGACCGCCTCGTCGCCCGTCACCCCGAGGAGTTCCGCGATCGTCAGAACATCGACGTTCGCATCCATCACGAGGTGGTCGGGATCGACACCGAGGCGCGCACGGTGACCGTGCACGACCTGAAGGGGGGTGACGAGCAGAGCCACGCGTACGACGAACTACTCGTTGCTACCGGCGCGTCACCGATCCGTCCTCCGGTCCCGGGCATCGACCTCCCCGGCGTGCTGGGTGTCCAGACCCTGGATGACGGCCAACGGTTCCTGGACGCCTTGGAGGATCGCCGACCCCAACGAGCCGTCGTCATCGGCGCCGGGTACATCGGTATCGAGATGGCCGAGGCGATGAAGATCCGAGGCTTGGAGGTGCATGTGGTGGACCTCGCGCCTCAGCCGATGTCGACCCTCGACCCCGAGATGGGAGAGCAGGTCGCTGAGGCGATGCGCGGCATGGGGATGGAGCTCCACCTCGGCGTCAAGGTGGAAGGGCTCGAGGCCGGCGACGATGGGTACGTCCGATCCGTGGAGACCTCCGACGGAACCATCGACGCCGACGTGGTTGTCCTGGGAACGGGTGCGCGCCCGTTCACCGACCTTGCGCAGGCTGCGGAGATACCGGTGGGGCCGAGTCGGGGGATCGTCACCGATCGGCGACAGCACACCCCGGTCGATGGGGTCTGGGCCGCGGGGGACTGCGCCGAGACCTTCCACCGGGTGTCGCAGCGGCCGGTGTCGATCGCCTTGGGCACGATCGCCAACAAGCAGGGACGCATCGCGGGTCTCAACCTCGGCGGCACCTACGCCGCGTTCCCTGGGGTGCTGGGCACGGCGGTGACCAAGGTCTGCGAGGTGGAGATCGCCAGGACCGGCCTCACCCAGACCGCAGCACAGGACGCCGGCTTCGAGGTCGTCACCGCCAAGATCGACGGTAGGACCCGAGCCCACTACTACCCGGGTGGGTCACCGATCACGGTCCTGGTCGTTGCGGAGCGGGGGACCGGCCGCCTGCTGGGGGCGCAGATCGTCGGGCAGGAGGGCGCGGCCAAGCGCATCGACGTGTTCGCGACGGCGCTCTGGAACGAGATGACCGTCGATGAGTTGATCAACGTGGACCTCGCCTACGCGCCGCCGTTCTCGCCGGTCTGGGATCCGGTCCTCATCGCCGCGCGCCAAGCGTCCAACGCGCTCGCCGAGCCACCGACCTGACGTATGGGGCTTGCGGATGACCCCTTCGACTGGCGTGTGACCGCTGACGGCCGCGTCTTCGTCCAACGTGGCGGGCAGCAGGTCGCGGTGGTGGCCGGTGCGCGCTCACAAGCTCATCGATGTGCTCGATCGCGGTGACCCCCTGGCCGCCCGGGACGCACTGGCCCGCGTCACCGGGAACTATCGTCGGGGCAACGAGCGGCGCTGAGCTCAGGTGCGGGGTTGGAGCCAGTGCCAGCGCCAGGGCGGGTCCCGAGCGGGGTACCGTGACGGCGGTGTCTGGTTGCGCCCCGGCGTTGCCTGACGGCGCCGCAGGCGTGGCACGAGCGTTGCCGGACGGGCGAAGCGAGGAGGTGGCGGTGTTCCAGGTGTCGGCGGTACTGATCGCCTTGGTCCTCATCCTGGTGTTGCCGCTCTGGCCATGGAGCCGCGGTTGGGGCTGGGCACCTGCCGGCATGGTCGCCATGGGACTGGGCACCCTCATCCTGTTCTCCCTGGCCATCGTCCCGGAGTAGCGAGGTCGATCGGGATCCCCGGATGGGGCAGCCGGTCCGGGTCGGACCAGGTCTAGGAGGTCGGCTTGTTGGCCTTCTGTGCCTGCTTGAAGTCGCGCACCTTCTGCAAGGTGGTCTCGTCGGTCACGTCGGCGATGGACCGGTAGCCGGCCTTGCCGTAGTCGCCGGCCGCCTCCTGCCAGCCCTTCGGCGTCACGCCGCAACGCTTGCCGAGCAGAGCGATGAAGATCCGAGCCTTCTGATCGCCGTAGCCGGGTAGCGACGTCAACCGACGCTTGAGCTCTTGTCCGGTCTCGACGCCCTCCCACACGTTGGTCGCTTCACCACCGTGCTCCTCCACCAGCGAGACCGCCAGCGCGTGCACCCGCTTGGACATCGACCCGGGATAGCGGTGCAGGGCCGGCTTCTCGCGGAAGATCTGCTCGAGGTCGGCAGGGTCCATGGCGGCGATGGTCTCGGGGGTCAGCGGCCCGTCGATGCGCTGTTCGAGTCGGTGCGGGCCTGCGAACGCCAGCTCCATCGAGATCTGCTGGTCCAACAGCATGCCGATCAGCAGCGCGAACCCGTTCTCGGACAGCAGCGCGTCTGCCTCGGGGTCGCGGGTGAGCGTCAGGTTGGGCATCACAGAACCTCATGGTCGTTGGGGGGAACGGTAACGGGTGAACGCCACGGCAGTGAACCGCGCGACCTGGTCAGTCGATCCACTTCGTGTCCAAGGCTGTACAGCCCGGGTCGGAGCTACGTCGGCCGGTGGGAGACGATCGGAGCTACGTCGGCTGGCTGGGGATCAGCCGTCGTCCTGCTGGTCGTCCTCGTCCGCGTCGTCGGCTCCCTCGGAGTCGTTCTCGTCGTTGGGCCCCTCGGTGTCGTTCTCGTCGTTGGACCCACCGCTGTCGCCCTGGCCGAGACCCGCAGACCGCAGGGACGCGAGTTCGCGGACGAAGC
>SKNK01000289.1 GCA_007120565.1 Nitriliruptoraceae bacterium
CGCAACGCGGTCCACATCCCGACCCGTCCCGTGAACGGGCACACGGTCGTCCGCGGGCTCGCCACGGCGTCCGCCGTTCGACCGGCAGGCCCGTCGGTCATACCACGTGCCATCGCGCCGGACCGGTCACGCGTGCTCACGGGCCAGGATGCCCGCCCCGATCGCGCCGGCGTGATCCCCGAGCGTGGCCGCGAGCAGCTCGACCCGCGGCGGGTGCAGGAACAGGTGGGGACGCATCGCCGCGTCGACGCGGTACCGGAACTTCTCCCCCAGCTTGTCGGCTAGGCCGCCACCGATCACGACCGCATCCACATCCAACAGGTTCACCGCCGAGGCGATACCCGCGCCGAGAGCCTCGATCGCCTCGTCGAGCAGGTCCGCGACCAACGTGTCACCACGTTCCAACGCCGCGAGGAACACGCCGGAGGTGGCGCGCTCCTTGCCCTTCTCCTCCATACAGTCGAACAGCACCGTCGAGCCACCAGCGACCACCGCCCGCTCGGCCGCCAACACCATCGCACGCCTACCGGCGTACGCTTCGATGCAACCGCGACGCCCGCAAGGGCACACCGCGCCACCCTGCCGGACGACCATGTGCCCGAACTCGCCCGCGCCGCCGCGGCCACCCTCGTACGGGCGGTCATCGAGGACGAGCCCACCTCCGACGCCGGTCCCGACGAAGACGCACAGCAGGTCGTGGGTGCCGCGGGCCGCACCGATGCGGTGCTCGGCGACGGCTGCGGCGGTGACGTCGTTGATGATGCGCACCGGCTTACCGAGGTGTTCGGTGACCATCTGCGCCAGGGAGAACCGCTCGAGGAAACCGGGGACGTTCGCCGCCCCGCCCACCGTGCCGTCGACGACGACGCCAGGGGTGCCGACCCCGACCGCGTGGATGTCCTCCAGTCGGGCGTCGGCTTCGTCAAGGGCCGCGTAGACGCCGGCACCGATCACCTCAACGACGCCGGTCCGGTCACCCGTCGTCGGCGTCTTCAGCTTCGAGGCTCCGAGGACGGCATCATCCTCGTCGAGCACGATGGTGGAGATGTTGGTCCCACCCAGGTCGACACCGACGGTCCGCGCCACGTTGTTCTCCCATCCTCGCGATCGGCCCGAAGCCTACGCGTCTCCGGCGGCAGCGTCCCGTGACCGTGGGATCACCCCGCGCTCGGGACGTTCGGTGCTGGCCAGGAGCAACCCGACCATCAGGAGCGCCGCGCCAAGCAGGGGCAGGCCACGCAGCCGCTCGCCGAGGAGGGCGACGGCCAGCAGCGTGGCGACGAGCGGTTCGGTGAGGGTCAGGGTCGTGACCGTCGGGGTCGGCAGCCGCGCCAGGCCCCAGACGAAGGCCATGTAGGACAGGCCGGCCGCGATCAGCGACAACCACAGGGCGCTGGCGATCCCCACCGGTGTCACGACCCACCCGACATCCCGGAACAGCACCGCCGGACTCAGCAGGAGACCTCCGCCGAGGATCGCGACGCCCATGACCGGGATGCCGGCGACGCCTCGGTCGAGCAGGTGCTTGGAGGTGATCGCGTAGCTGGCGTACGCCAGCCCGGCGCCGAGGCCGAGCAACACCCCGGTCGGATCGACCTCGGTGTCCTCGCCAGGCAACAACAGCAGCGCCGCCGCGACCAGGGACAGGGCTGTCGCCGCGGCCCACCGCCAGCTCGGCCGCTCTCCGCGGATCAGGGCGTACACCCCGGTCCAGATCGGCGCGCTGCCGATCGCGACCAGGACCGCCAAGGCGACGCCCGTCGCCCGGATCGCGCTGAGGTAGCCGAACTGGAAGGCGCCCATCGCGATCGCCGCGAGCACCAACACGCCTCGCCCGCGGCGGAGCACGTCGACCACCGCCGCTCCCCCGTTGATCGCGACGGCAGCCACGATCAGGGCGGCACCACCGAACACGGTCCGCACCACGGCCACGGTGGCCGGGGCCGCTTCGGGGACGCCCATCTCCTGCGCCACACCGGTCGTGCCCCACAGCGCCGCACCGAAGACGACGGACAGCGCCGCAGCCCCACGCCGGACCGGATCAGGCGCGGCCACGGAGGTCCGCCATCAGCTGGGGCCAGTCCCCGTCGGCCACGGGCAGGTCCGTCGGCAACCCGACCCGATCAGCGACGTCGAGGTAGCGCTCCCGGACCCGGGCACCGAGCTGATCGGGTGGCGCGACCACAGCGAAGGTGTCCACCACCTCATCGTCGATCAGGTCGGGCATCTTCGCCCACTCGCCCTTGATCGACAGCTCGTGGAGCTGCTCGTGCAGCGCACCCCATCCGTGCAGGTCCAGGACGGAGCGGTAGGCCGGTGTCGATCCGTAGAAGGCGATCTGCTCGCGGACCTTCGCGACGGACTCGCGCTGACCCTGGTCGTCGCCGGTCACGATGAACAGCGGCACGCTGACGGCGATGTCGGCGGGGTCTCGGCCCGCGCGTTGGGCACCCGCGGCGACGGCCGGCAGGGTGACCTCACGTAGGTACCTGGGCGTGGTGAAGCCGTGGGCCAGCAGGCCGTCGCACACCTCACCGACCACCTCGGTCATCTTCGGCCCGACCGCGGCGAGGTAGATCGGTGGTGGGCCGAACCCGTGGTCGTCCGGGGTGAAGAACGGGGTCATCAGGGTGTGGCGGGTGAACTCCCCGCGGAACCGCAGCCGCTCCCCGGTCTCCCAGGCGTGCCAGATGGCGCGGAGTGCCTCGACGTACTCACGCATCCGTGCGGCAGGACGGGACCAGGGTGTGCCGAAGCGCTTCTCGATGTGGGGCTTGATCTGCGAACCCAGTCCCAGGATGAACCGACCTGAGGTGAGTGCTTGGAGGTCGTGCGCCGCGTAGGCGACGTGCATCGGGCTGCGCGGGAAGGCCACGGTGATGGCGGTCCCGATCTGCATCCGCTCCGCAGCGGACCCCGCGGCAACGCAGGCCAGGAGCGGGTCGTGCGAGGTCTCACCGACGAACCAGCCGTCGTAGCCGCGCGCCTCAAGGGTTCGGACCTGATCGGGGAGGTCAGCGAGCGGACCACCGAGCGTGATCGCGTCGACGAGCATCAGGCCCCCACGACCGCAGGATCGAGGTTCTGGAGGCGGACCTGGCCGCGGGCGACCACCTTCGCATCGTTGGTTCGGGTGATGGTCACCTGCCAGATCTGCTGGCTACGTCCGACGTGGACCGGCTCGGCGACCGCGTCGCATCGTCCGACCCGGTGAGAGCGGAAGAAGTCGGTCGAGTTGCTGAGGCCGACCACGATCTGTCCCTCGTCGAGCACCTGCAAGGCGGCGCCGATCGACGCCATGGATTCGACGACGGCACACCACACCCCGCCGTGGACCAGCCCGAAGGGTTGCTGATGGCGCTCATCGGTCTCGACGTGGGCGACCGCGCGGTCGAGGGACACCTCGTCCCAGACCAGCCCGAGGGTGCTGGTACCGAAGGTGTCGTCGTTGAACGGGGCGAGGTCGCCGCCGGTGAGGGCACCGTTCGCCTTGAGCTTCTCACCGAGTTCCGACAGCGTCTGCGGGTCCACTGGCCACCTTCCCGGTCGTCTCCGCCGGCCACGTCCCGTGGCGGTCGGGGGCGCAACGGTAGTCGCGCGTTCGCCCTGCGCCCGCACCGTATGGTGAGATAGGCACATCGATCGGACCGAGGGCGGACCATGGCCAACCCGAAGCACCGCAGCAAGGATGTCACCGAGGGCTACGAACGCGCGCCCGCTCGCGCGATGCTCCGTGCCATCGGCATGACCGATGAGGACTGGGGCAAACCACAGGTGGGCATCGCCTCGTCGTGGAACGAGGTCACGCCCTGCAACCTGCCCCTCGACCGGTTGGCGAAGCAGGCGAAGGAAGGGGTGCGCGACGCCGGCGGCTACCCGATCGAGTTCAACACCATCGCGGTGTCCGACGGCATCTCCATGGGACACGAGGGGATGCGCGCCTCGCTGGTCAGCCGCGAGGTGATCGCCGACTCGGTCGAGACCGTCATGCATGCCGAGCGGCTGGACGGGATGGTGACCTTCGCCGGCTGCGACAAGTCCCTGCCGGGCATGGTCATGGCCGCCGCACGACTGGACGTGCCGAGCGTCTTCCTCTACGGCGGGTCGATCCTCCCGGGCACCCACGCGGGCCACGACATCACCATCCAGGACGTGTTCGAGGCGGTCGGTGCTCGCGCCCGTGGTTCGATCGACGACGAGGAACTGTCCGCGATCGAACGTGCGGCCTGCCCGACCGAGGGTGCTTGCGGCGGGATGTTCACCGCCAACACCATGGCCTCTGCGGTCGAGGCGTTGGGGATGGCCCTGCTCGGGTCGTCCGCTCCCCCAGCACCAGACCCGCGCCGCGACCACTTCGCCCGTGCCTCCGGTGAAGCGGTCGTGCGTCTGCTCGATGGCGGTATCTCCGCACGGCGGATCATCACCCGCGAAGCGCTCGAGAACGCGATCTCGGTGGTGATGGCCGTCGGTGGATCCACCAACGCGGTGCTGCACCTGCTGGCGATCGCGCGTGAAGCCGAGGT
Source organism: Nitriliruptoraceae bacterium (assembly GCA_007120565.1). Classification (GTDB taxonomy): domain Bacteria; phylum Actinomycetota; class Nitriliruptoria; order Nitriliruptorales; family Nitriliruptoraceae; genus CSSed11-175R1. The sequence continues at coordinate 4,524 of SKNK01000289.1, forward strand.
GGAGTTGGCTATCGACGACTTCGACCGCATCGGCCGACGGGTCCCCCACATCGCGGACACCAAGCCAGCCGGCAAGTACGTGATGACCGATCTGGACCGCATCGGCGGCGTCCCGGTCGTGCTCAAGGAACTGCTCGACCACGGCCTGCTCCACGGCGACGCACTGACGGTCTCCGGGCGTTCCATCGGCGAGGAGCTCGAGGCGATGGACGTCCCTGCACCCGACGGCGAGGTGGTCCATCCCCTTACCGCACCGATCCACGTCGATGGCGGGATCGCGATCCTGCGCGGCTCCCTCGCGCCCGAAGGTGCGGTGGTCAAGATCGCCGGTCTGACCGAACAGCAGCAGCTCTTCGAGGGTCCGGCCCGGGTGTTCGACGGCGAGTCGGATGCGATGGAGGCGGTGTTGACCGGCCAGATCCAGGACGGGGACGTCATCGTGATCCGCTACGAGGGTCCGAAGGGCGGCCCGGGGATGCGCGAGATGCTCGCGGTCACCTCGGCGGTGAAGGGAGCCGGTCTGGGCGGGACCTGCGCGCTGCTCACCGACGGTCGCTTCTCCGGTGCGACCCACGGGTTCTCGATCGGTCACGTCGCTCCGGAGGCGACCGACGGTGGCCCGATCGCGTTCGTCCGCGACGGCGACACCATCCGCATCGACGTTCCGAACCGGGCGATGGACGTGCTGGTCGACGAGGACGAACTGGCGAGGCGACGAGAGGGCTGGGAGCCCCTTCCTCCGCGCTACACCCGCGGCGTGCTCGCGAAGTACGCCAAGACGGTCTCGTCGGCCTCGGTCGGCGCCACCACCAGCGTCTGGTAGCACCGGTGAGGTCGACCGGCACCGCCTCGGTACCGTGAGGTCCCCACCACTCCCGGAGGTCGCATGCAGTTCGAGGAACTGCGGTTCGTCTGCCAGCAGGCGGCCATGGACCTGGTGCGCGAGAAGGGTCGGCCCGTGCCACCGACCCTGGTGCTCCCCGGCCCCGAGCGGACCCAGCTGTTGACCCTGCCGGATCTCCCTCCGGACGACGAGACGCGGCACTCGATCCTGGCTCAGCTGGCACACGACCACGTCACCGGTGGGCAGGTTCCCTGCTGGGGGTTCGTCGCGGAAGCCGAAGCTGGCGGCGAGGACGTCGTGGTCGTCACCTACGGCGCACGACGCCACGCCCCGGAGATCACCGCATCACGCTTCAGCGAGGACGGCGACCTCGAGGAGTTCGTGACCGCCGAGCCTCTCGATCCGACGGCGCTGCCCTTCCTGCACCCGCTACAACACGCCGTCGACGCGCTGCCAGCCCAAGGTGACGTGTTCTCGGGCTTCGATCCCAAGCGCGGCCATGACGATCCCGGCGGAGGCCTGCCGCTGCATCCCTGACCTGCGGTGGACCGGGCGCGGCCCGGTCACCGGATCCCGGCCGCGCGTGCTGCCTCGCCGTAGTGCACCGCCAGGGTGTCGGCGGTCTCGTGGGCGTTCAGACCACTCGGGTTCGGAACGATCCACAGCTGCCCGCCGCCAAGGGTCGCCTCCTGCGGGCCGAGTTGCACCTTGGGCTGACGGAAGGCCGTGCGGTACGCCGTCACCCCGGCGACCGCAACGACCTTCGGGCCCCAGGCGGCCAACCGCTCGGTGAGCTCCTCCGCACCCGCTCGAAGCTCCTCGGTCGACAGGTCCGAGGCGCGCGGTGTTGCACGACGCACGATGTTGGTGATCGCGATCCCTCGGTCGGTCAGGTGGCGCCGATCCTCGTCGGTGAGGCCGGCCACCCGGTCGAGTTCACGATCGGTGATCCCCGCGCGGTAGAGCGCGGGGTAGAACCGGTTCGAGGGATGGGCGAAGTGGGTCTGGGTCGCCGCGGTCCACAGCCCTGGGTTGATGCCGACGAAGACGAGCTGAGGTGGCGCATCACCAACCAGGTCCGCGACGGTCGTGTCGCGGTAGGACGCCAACTCCTCGCGGGTGAACCCCACGTACGCCTCCCTCGCTCGCAGGTGCGGAGCCTGCCCTGCCGATCCCGCCGACACCAAACCTC